>JBDHIK010000157.1:0-5185 GCA_039587475.1 Gemmatimonadota bacterium
TGAATCTATGAAGCAAGCCCCCAGTCGGCTACGCTCCGAGGGCCCATTGCGAAGAGCTCTCGGAGAGCGAAAGGAGGCTTGCACATGCGATATGTTGGCCTAGATGTGCATTGGAAGCAATCGACCTTCTGCGTGCTGGATGAGCATGGCCGGAAGGTCCAGACCCGGACGGTCCGTGGGAGGTGGTCCGAGGTCATCACGGAGTTGGGGAAGATAGGTCCCCCGTTTTCGATCTGTTTCGAAGCGTCGACCGGCTACGGCTACCTTTATGACGGCTTGCGCCGTGTAGCGCGGCGTGTGGTGGTTGCACATGCAGGCCAACTGCGCCTGATCTTCCGCTCGAAGCGAAAGAATGATCGGGTTGACGCGGAGAAACTTGCCAAGTTGATGTTCCTGGGCGAAGTGCCGGTGGTTCACGTGCCGTCGGGCGAGGTGCGATCATGGCGTCGGCTGATCACTCATCGCCAAAAACTCATCGGCGAGCGGGCGCGGGTGAAGAACAGTATTCGAGGCATGTTGAGAAGTCAGGGTATCGAGGCTCCCCGAGGATTGTGGGGCCGCCGTGGCCTGGACTGGCTTCAGACAGCCGAGCTGAGTACGGAGTTGGACTGTCTGCAGCGCGACGTGCTGCTGGAGCGATTGCGGACTTTGACGGAAATGATCGATCGTGTGGAAGAACAACTGAACCGGGTAGGGAATCGACATGCGGGCGTGCAGTTATTGAAGACCATTCCAGGTGTGGGGAATCGCACGGCTGAGGCGGTTATGGCGTGGGTCGACGATCCGGGACGCTTTCCGAGGGTCCGTTGTATCGGACGTTACTTCGGCCTGGTCCCGAGCCAGGACGCTTCCGGGCCGGTCAACCACCTGGGCCACATCACCCGTGAGGGACCAGCTGTCGTCCGAGGATTATTGACCGAGGCAGCCTGGGTATCGATCCGGCGGTCGGAGCGGGTACGATCGTTTTACGAACGAGTTATGCGTGGCGACAACGAACGAAAGAAGATCGCTGTGGTCGCCACGGTGCACTACTTGCTGCGCGTGATGCTCACAATGCTCCAGACAGGGGAAGTCTGGAGGACGGAGCCCGCGGTGGCCTGAGAAGGAACCGCAGTCGGCGGACGCCCTTCCGTCGCCGGCCGCCATCGAGGGCATTGTAGGTGGAAGCGCGACGTTGACGGATGAGATGTCGGACCCCGCGTTAGGAGACATGGCGAAGGCAGGCCGTCAAATTGAATGGGGCCGGCTCGAACGATGATTCGTGGCACGTGCATCGGCGCGATGCCGAATGGATGTTTGACCACCGTCACCGGTTCACGCTTCGCGGGGGCTTGACAGAGGCTTGCTCATGGAAGTCTCCACGACTGGGGTCGATTCCAGGGGACTCGGGGGGACTCCAGGGGACTCGATGGACGGCGGAAAGCGGCAAGCTGTCAATCAGTTGTGACGAAAACCCACCCTGCGCCATCAGTAGGTTGGCTTCTTGCCCATGATCGGGTTCGAGTCCCGTCGCTCCCGCCATTTGCAGCCGCCAAACCCATCACAAACCGAGTAGCTTCGCGACCAGTCACCAAGGCTCCGGCGTTGACTGAGCGCTGGCGTCTGCCCATTCCGACGCTCTCATGCCGGGACTGCGGCGGACGTGGCTTCATGGGCAAGACCTACCTCCTGTCGGGTTGAGCAATGATGCTGCACGGGAAAAAAGGCCGCCCGGCATCGCCGGGCGGCCTCGCTTTGCCGTGGGCGGACGGACCATCCAGCTTCAGCGGCAGCTACTGCTCCAGTCGTTCACGCAATTCCCTGGCGCGCAGCCGGAGCTCCTCGTCGCCGAAGGCCCGGGCCTCCTCCTCGATGTCCTCCAGGTGGCGCTCCAGGAGCGAGTACAGGCTCACGTCCACGTGGCTGGACAGACCACGCACGAGGGCCAGGCGGACCTCCGGCTCGTAGCCACCGCCCAGCGCCGTCAGCAGCGCATCCTGTGCCGCGGCGCGCTCGTCCTCCGAGGAAGCCGCGCCGGCCAGGATGCGGAGCTGTGACTCCAGCTCCTGCACCCCGTCATCGTGCCGTTCCGTCTCGGGCGCTGAGGCCACCGTCCGGGTCGATGCGGTGCCCGCCTGCGTCGGGGAATTGGTGGCGGCGAACGCCTCTTGCTCCGGCGTGGCGGTGTGCACCGAACCGAAGCCATCGGATGCCGTATCGCTCATCGCCGGGCCATCGCCGCTCGAATCCGCAGCTCCATCGGATGCGGTTCCGTGGCCACCTGGCGCGGTCGGCTCCATCGACGGCAGCGCGGCCGGGGTCGGCGGCAGCATCGGCTGCGAGACCACGCCCTTGCCGTTGTTGACGGCGTCGGCGCAGCTCTTGGCCAGCTTGCAGGAATCTCCGTCACCACTGTTGTAGAGCGCTGCCAGCTCGTCCAGCAGACCAGCAACCGTCACGGCCGAGCACCCGTACTCCGCGAGATCGGTGCCACAGGTCTCACCAAGCCGCCCTGAGACCACGTTCAGCACCAGCGAGGTGTACTGCTTGAGGGCCTTCTCGCAGGGATCGCTAGGTGGGTCAGCGTGGATCCCGTCCTCGCAGGTGCGGAGCACATACACCTTGCTCTGCAGCATCATATCCGCCGCCGGGACCAGCTCTTTGACGAACTCGGGCTCGGTAGGCGACTGGGGCCCGCGGCCCTTGCTGTCCCGGCCGGGCGTGATCATCCCCGCCCCCAGGCACTGACGGTGCCAGAAGCCCTGGGAGACAGGCGCCGCGTCGCACAGCTCGTAGAGGTAGGTCTGGTGGTCCATCTCCACCACCGGGAGACTCGAGTCATGGTCGCCATCCTCGTAGGCCTCGGTGGCCTGGAAGTCATAGTCGATGTTCTCCCAGTCGTCGAAGCCGGTGAGGGTGCGCAGAATGAGAGTATCGCCCGCGTCGCAGAAGCCGTTGCCGTTGTTGTCCACGCTGCAATCGCCGTTGATGCTGGAGGACACGCCGACGTCGGTGTCGCCGTTATTGCAGTTCCAGTCGATGTTGCCCATGGCCGGACCGTCCGTCCGGCTGAAGTCGGGACAGAAATAGCGCGTGTCGTCGGTGCCGTCGCCCACGCCGTCAATTTCGTCCAGGTTGTTCTCCACCAGATCGGGCAGGTCCTCGGGGGAGTAGTCCACCCGGGCCTCCAGCGGGCCGGCGGCATCGGGGTCGTCCGGGCCGATGCCGGTCATCTGGAACGAGTAGTTCATGATGCTCAGGTAGTTGGGCTTGCGGTTGTTGGCGCTCTCATCGCCACCATGCTGCAGGTCCAGGTTGTGGCCGAACTCGTGCATCAGGGTCCCGGCCTGCTGCTGGACGGTGCCGACGTCCTCGTCGTCCACGCCGTCGCCATCCAGGTCCCCAGCAGCCACGCAGTTTCCTCCGGGGCAGTTGGCGGCGACGCCGCCGCAGGCCAGACCGGCACGGGCCCCGCCCTGGCAAGTGTAGTTCCAGCCTCCGAGAGACACCTGGAAATCGTTGCCGGGCAGCTCACCGCAGCCGGAGACCGTGCTGCCTGCCGCCTGCCGGTGGCTGAAGATGGTGTAGCGGTAGGCGTAGCGTCGTGGGTTCGTGGGACCGAAGAAGGCCGGGTCCGCCTTGATGGCATCGAAGTCGCCGATCCCGGCGCCGCCGTTGAAGCACAGGCCCGGTATGTTCATCACGTTCTGGTGCGCCATGGAGTCGTCCACGTCGATGTGAAGATCGATGCCGTCGACCCCGTCGGGATTGTTGACCGGCGCATCGGCGAAGGCCTGGATCACGGCGTTGAGAGCCGCCTGCAAGGGCTCGTGGGTATGGGTGTCGCCGGCGGCGCAATCGCTCCCGGCCACGGCGCAATCCATGTAGTCGATCTCAAGGAAAAGGTCCTTGTGCTGCGGGTCGGCGCCCAGGGCGGGCAGATCCAGGTCGATGGTCCCATCGCCGGTGGTGTCGATCCCGTCCTCCTCCCAGTCATCCCACAGCCCGTCGCCGTCGCTGTCCTGCTCCACACGGACGACGGCGATGAGGTCGTTGAAATCCATGTCGCCGCCGTTCTCCTTGTCCTCCCAGGAGAGGCGGAAGATGGCGCCCGGGTGCGTGGCGGCGGCGATGGGCGTCACCAGCACGTGGTCGAAGGCATCGTCGTTCTCCGCAGGGTCGCTGGACCAGATGAACTCGCACTGGTCGTCGGCGTCGGTCTGGGCACAGAAGTTGAACTTGAGTACCGTCCCCGAGGCGAAGCCCTGGATGCCGGCAGTGGTGGTGTCCGAGTCCAGCGTGACACGGCAGCCGCGCTGTGAGATCTTCTCGCTGAGGAGCCGCAGGCCGCCCAGTCCGTCGGCCGGCTCCAGATCACAGCCGGTGATCGGCTTGCCCGCCGCCGGGCTGACAAGCGACAGCGTGTTGCGGAAGGCGGCCTCGGACGAGATGAGTTCGACGCTGACCCTGCCCGCCTGGCCAATGGTCACGTTGCCGGCAACTGCCGATCCCGCGGCCAGGCAGAGAGCCACCGTCAGGATTCCAGACCTGGTGATGAGCCGATGCATGGTTCCCCCCTTCGCACTCAAACCGCGTCATTGCGCGGATGTGTGGCCACGCCTGGACGCTCGCCCACGTCCGGATCTGGCAGGGATCCCGCGTCCACCGTAGCTTTTCACCGTATAAACTGGCCCAAGACTAGCGCGATCGAGGCGCTCGCGTCAAACAACGAAAAAGGTTTTTTCGGGGGGACAGCGCGGCGGGAGAACAGTAATGACCTTTTGCCTGCGAGAGAATGTCACATGTGGAAGGCGCTCCTCATCCGTCGCTCGGCGTGAGACCGCCCTTTTCGGGTTCGGTCTGGACCGGTTCCAAGTTCACCGGCGAGGCCGGGTCCTATGTCGGGCGCAACTGCGACAGTACCCAGCGCTCTGTGAGAGGTGGTATGGCAAACAAGCGAATAGGCGAGGGTCGTTTCGCGCAGCTGTTGATGAAAGTACTCCCGACTCACTGCAGCCGGGTGCAGACAGAGTCGCCCGTGGGCCTCACCTGTTCTGCGGGATTCAACCTGCACTCCCAGCTGCGCCTGAACTCAGGGTTCCCCATCGTTCTCCGATCGCTCGATCAGGAAATGACGTATTCCCAGTTGTTGGAGGGTACTCCCAGTCCAGAGTGGAACGATGAGCTGATCCAAGAAGCGATTCAG
>JBDHIK010000035.1:0-23346 GCA_039587475.1 Gemmatimonadota bacterium
GATGGCGTGCCCATCGGTGGCATGCTGGAACTGGAACGCGACAACCCGGACAGCAGCGAAAGCCAGTGGATCGGGTCGCTGTCGGTGACCGACGTCGATGCCGCAGCGCAGTTGTTCCAGAGCCGCGGCGGCACGGTGCTGGGCGGGCCGGCCGACGTGGATCGCCGAGGCCGGGTGGCGGTGGTGTCGGACCCGCAAGGCGCCGTGCTGGCACTGGTCCGGACCGAGGACGGCGACCCGCCAGAACGCGAGCCCGGCATGGACGATTGGCTGTGGCAGGAATTGTGGACCACCGACGGGCCCACCGCCCTGACATTCTACCGGGACATGGCCGGCTATAGCGCCGAGACGGTCGAGGTCGAGGCCGGAGCCTACCACGTGCTGCAGAGGGACGGACAGTCGTACGCCGGCCTGGCCCAACTGCCCTGGGACTCCGTTCCGCCGCGTTGGCTCCCTTACGTCAGGGTCGATGACGCACGGTTGGTGGCCGGGAGGGTGGAGGCTCTGGGAGGACGGGTCGTGCTGTCACCCGACCAGATCCGCCGTGGCACCGCGGCGGTGATCGAAGACCCCACCGGCGGCATCCTGGCGGTGCAGCAGTGGCCGCCCAGCGATGTGGAGCCGGAGTCGGGAGGTGGCCGATGACCTGGCTCCTGGGACGTCCCGGCCGCCGCTCGGCGCGGCGCACACTGTTGATCATGGCGGTCCTGGCCCTGTCGGCCTTCGCCGCCGATTGTTCCGGCACCAACGTCTACGTCGGGGTGGGCTACTCGCCGTACTGTTGCGGCCCGTACTACGGCGGACCGGTCGGTATCGGGAGGCCGTGGCCCTACTGAGCGGAGCTCGCGGGCCCGTCTCCCGTGTCGTGACAGGTGGCCCGTGACGCCCGTCCCCGAGCTCCTCAGCCGCTCATGAATCCGCTGGCGCAGTTCATCCAGCGACAGGGCGCCGTCATTCTCGACGGCGGCCTGGCGACCGAACTGGAGGCGCGGGGCGCCGACCTGGCGGATCCCCTGTGGTCGGCCAGGGTCCTGCTCGAGGATCCCGACCTCATCGGCCACGTCCACCGCGACTACCTGCAGGCCGGCGCCGACGTCATCATCAGCGCGACCTACCAGACATCGTTCTCCGGCCTCGCGGCTCGCGGAATGGGGCATCAGGCCGCCGCCGAGGTCATGCGCTCCGCGGTTCGTCTGGCGCGCGACGTTCGGGACGGGTACTGGCTGGAAGGTCGTCACCAGGTCAACCGGCTCCGGCCCCTGGTCGCTGCCAGCATCGGGCCGTACGGGGCTGCGTTGGCGGACGGCTCCGAATACGTCGGAGACTATGACGTCGGTCGTTCGGCGCTGGTGGATTTTCACGCCCCGCGCTGGGACGTCCTCGCCAAGTCGGGCGCTGACCTGCTGGCGTGCGAGACCATTCCGTCCGCCCTCGAGGCCGAGGTCCTGGCGGAACGCCTGGCGGCAAGCGACGGCGCGTGGGCCTGGTTCAGCTTCAGTTGCCGCGACGATGAACACATCAGCGACGGCACGCCGTTGGTCGAGGTCGCGTCGTTGCTGACAGAGACCCGGGGCGTGGCAGCGATCGGGGTGAACTGTACGGCGCCGCGGCACGTGGCCGGTCTGGTGGACCGGCTTCGCACGGCCACCTATCTTCCCATCGTCGCCTATCCCAACTCGGGAGAGGTCTATCGTGCCGGGGAGAAGCGCTGGACGGGTGCGGCGGATGCCGGCGACTTCGGGAGTGCCGCGAGCCGGTGGCACGAAGGCGGTGCCGGTATCATCGGTGGCTGTTGTCGTACTACCCCGGATCATGTCAGAGCCATTCGGCGTGCGCTCCTGGGTGAGCGAGGCGCACCCGGCAATCTGGATTTTTCTCCGGAGCGCTGACGGCTCTCCCGCGCATCACGGACTGACAAAGCGAACGGCGGTCTTTCGCAGGTACGTTTCACCGCCCCCGATCGAGGAACAGCGTCTCCATGGGAATCAAACGGCGACTGGCCGATGGATGTGCCGAACTGCTGACCGCGGCCCTCCGCCTGGGAGGCGACGGCGCCCACCGTCTTCTGCTCGAGGACCTGTGGGAACGATACCCGGGGCAGGGCATCCCCGACCTCGAGATGACTCTGTATCGCCCGGACCTCGTCGACCCCGATCCGGCGGACCGCGACCTGGTCGAGAGGATCTTCCTGGCCTATGAAAAGGCCAGCCGGGTGCAGCAGGATGTTGCGGCGGAGTATCAACCCTCCAGCATGTGGCAGGCCACGCTCCAGACCGCGTATGCGGCGCTGAGGGAAAGCCTTTCCACCCGGAACCTGGCAGGCTTCCACCACTTCCTCGCCAATTTTGGCGCCCTGGACGTGTCGACGGGGATCGAAGAGAGCCGATTGCTGCGGCGTGCCACCACGCGCCGGGCCACCCAACGGCACCTGGAACGGAAGATCATGGGGCCCCAGATCCAGTGGTGGCTTCGTGTCGAGAGTGACGGCCGCGACCTGTCCGCCCTGGAAATCCCCAGGCACGGCAATCTGGGTGGGGTCCTGGTCGACGGTCACCTGATCTCGCCGGGTTCGGTGTTCGGAGACGTCCATGCGCGCCTGGTGACGGGGTTCATCGACACCGAACGCCCCGTCATCGGGGAACTGGGTGGCGGGTTCGGACGGCTGGCCTACTTGCTGTCCCGACATCTCGATGCGTTCCGCTACGTGGGGTTCGATTTGCCGGAGACGCTATGCTGCGCCACGTACTACCTGATGAAGAGTTTCCCGGAGAAACGCTTCCTGTTGTACGGTGAAGAGCCACGGCCGGCTGCGCTGCTTGGGGAGTATGATGTCGTGCTGTTGCCGTCCTTCGAGCTGCCCACGCTTCCCGATGACAGCGTGGACCTGTTCCTGAACGAAAACAGCCTGGGAGGAGTGACGGCCGAGGCCTGCCGGAACTACGTCACCGAAATGTGCCGTTGTACCAGGGTCTTCTGGCATCGCAACCACGAGTTCCACCGGCTGACGTTTTCCGATGGTACCACGTCGCTGTTGAATCGTGAGTATCCCGTTCCAGCGGAGTTCGAGCTGATCGCTCGCTACGGTGACCTCGCCGCCTGGGTGCGGACCGATCGCCTGAGTCGTAGCGGCGACCTGTTCTGGTACGCCTACCGGGCCCGACCGACGGCCGGTGGCGCGGCGTCTGGGCCGGGAGGGTAGTGGCAGGGGCAGGGGCAGGCCGTCCTCACGAACGGTCCGTCTCGCTTCCTGCTTGCGCGCGGAGCAGGGCTTCGAACCGGGGGTGCCCCTTCAGGGATGCCCAGTCGGGGTCGTGTGACACCCAATCCACATTGCCGAATCCCTGCTCGACGGCCTGGGCCAGGGTGTCGATGGCTTCGTCGTGCCGCTGGGCAACGGCGTAGACGCACGCCACGTTGTAGGCCACGCCAGGATCGCCGGGATCGACGTCGAGCGCCTGCCGCGCCCACGCCAGCCCCTTGTCGTTCTCGTCCAATCGGCACAGGGCGCAGGCGCCCATGGTCATGGCCCGCGAGTCGTCCGGGTTCAACTCGACGTGTTCCTCGATGACCCGGAAGGCGCGACGGTAGGCGGTCGAAGCATCCTGACCCAGCGCTTCCATCGATTGAGCCGCGAAGAAGCGCGCCTGGTAGTCCTCCCGCACCTGAGCCGCTTCCTCGAACAGTTGGGCGGCGTCTTCGAACCGTCCCTGCTGAAACCGGGCACGCGCCAGGTAGTAGCGGCCCTCGAAGCTCTGGGGGTCGAGCTGCAGGGCCATCTGGAACGCCGGCTCGGCCTCGTCCAGGCGCTTCATCTGGAACAGGACGAATCCCCGGGCCGCGTGTGCTTCGGCGAGCTGCGGGTCGAGTTGGAGGGCCTTCTGGCTGGCCTCGTCGGCCAACGTCAGGTTGCTGTCGCTTCTGGGATAGTACAGGTGATAGAGGGCACAGGTCTCTGCCAGGCCGGCCCAGGCGAGTGCGAAACGCGGGTCGATCTCGACCGCCTTGCTGAACATCTGCTGGGCGAAGCGCAGGCTCTGTTCGCGCGCCTGGTGAAAGTACTGGCGGCCCTGGAGGTAGTACTCGTAGGCCTGGATGTCGCAGACCGGCGCCTTGAACACCACACGTCGCTCATGCTCGGAAAGGACCACCTGGAGGGCTCGCACGATGCTGTGGGCGATCTCGTCCTGGATGGCGAACACGTCCGCCATGGCCCGGTCGTAGCGCGCCGTCCAGCGATGATAGCCGCTGGCCACGTCGATCAACTGCGCCGTGATTCGAAGCCGATCGCCGGCCCGTTGCACGCTGCCCTCGAGGACCGAGGCCACGCCCAACTGGGTGCCGATCTGGCGGATGTCCTGCCGGGTATCCCGGAACGAGAAGGAGGATGTCCGCGACGCGACCCGGAGCGCCCGAATGCGGGCCAACGCCGTGATGATCTCGTCCGCCAGGCCTTCGCCCAGATAGCCCGACTGGTCCGTGCCGCCCAGGTCCTTGAACGGCAGCACCGCGATCGACAGGGCGGGAGGCGCCGGCGCTTCGAGATTGGCAGGCTCCAGTGCGGCAAGGAACTCCTCTGCCGAGGCGTAGCGCTCCGCGGGGGCGTTGGCCAGCGCATTGGCCAGCACCCGCCCCAGGCCCCGGGGGACTTCGGGTCGCACCGCCCGCAGGTCGGGCACGGGCTCGATGGCCTTCTTCGCCAGAACCGCCATGGCATTGGGCCCGGCGAAGGGTGGCGCGCCCGCCAGCATCTCGTACAGCACACAGGCCAGGGCATACACGTCGCCGCCGGCGTTCGGCTCCTCGCCCAGGGCCTGTTCCGGGCTCATGTACTCAGGCGTCCCGACCGCCGTGCCACCCTGGGTGATGCGGGGCCGCCCGGCCGCCTGGACGGCGTGGGCCACGCCGAAATCGGCGATCACGGCGTGCTGGTTGGCCAGCAGGATGTTCTCCGGTTTGATGTCGCGGTGCACGATCCCCAGGCCATGCGCATAGGCGAGCCCGTCGGCCACTTCGCGGCTGATGCGAAGCGCCTCGTCGATCGGCAGGCGCTGCTCCCGGACCAGGCGCTCACGCAGCGATTCGCCGTCGACGAACGGCATGACGTAGTACAGGACGTCATGGTCGGACCCCGAATCGAAGGCCGGCAGGATGTGGGGATGGGTGAGCCGCGCGGCGATCTGGATCTCGTTGAGGAACCGATCAGAGCCGAGGGTGGCGGACACCTCCGGGCGCATGACCTTGACGGCCACCTGGCGATGGTGTTTGCGATCGGTCGCGAGGTACACCACGGCCATGCCGCCCTGGCCCAACTCACGCTCGATGACGTACGTCCGGCCCAGGACCGAGCCGGCGCCGATGGTGGCCTGTCCCATGGTTCCTCCCACCGCTCAAGATGCCCGAACCGGCCTGACGACAGTGTGAAGGTTGCGTGAAGGAACATCCCGCTGACGGCGCCCCGAATTCAGGTATATTGCCGTATTCGTGTGAACTCCCCTGGAGGTAGGTCGTGGCCCTCGATTCCCGCACCCGTTTCTTCCTGATCGCTCTCGTCGTCGCCGTCGCCGCGGTGGTCGCCGCCATGGTCGTTCCCCAGTCCGCTTCCGGCGAACCGACCGTCACGCTGTACAAGAGTCCCACGTGTGGCTGCTGTGGCGATTGGGGCGACCAGATGGCGGCCCGCGGGTTCCGCATCGACAACGACCTGACGCCCAACCTGGCCCCGGTCTTTGCCGAGTACGGTATTGCGCCCGCTCTGCAGAGCTGCCACCTGGCGGTGGTCGGCGATTACGTCATCGTGGGACATGTGCCACCGGAGGAGGTGGTCCGTCTGCTCGCCAGCGGGGAAGACGTCAGGGGTCTCACGGCGCCCGGCATGCCGGCAGGCTCTCCGGGAATGGAAATGCCGGATGGTCGAGCCGATCCCTACCAGGTGCTGATCCTCGACCGGGACGGTGGTGCCCGGCCGCTGGGCACCTTCCAGGGCTCCACCCGGCTCGACTAGAAGAGGGCTTCCAGGGCCCGGGCGGCCCTCGCCCGGGTCTTACCGGGGTAGGGGAAGTTCCGGTCGACCGCCGAGGCATCCTCCAGCCATTCCACCCCGATGGCGGACAGGACGAGGAGGTCCCCTGCGGTCACGAGGGACCCGGCCCCTGCCACGATGCCGATGGCCTCTCCGTCCAGCATGAACGAACGCAGATCCATGTTGTGCGAGCCCACGATGAAGTACATCACCTGCCGCTCGCGCTCCGCAACGGTCCGTCTTTCGAGGTAGCCGGTGATCGGGTGAAGCATGGCCAGCCGGATTGCCGTGCCGCGCCGGGCCGCCTCCAGGAGCCGTTCGACGATCCTCTCGGCGAAGAAGACGCGCCATTCCGACTGCGCGAAGGCACCGTGCATGGCCTCGGGCGAGGCGAAGAACTGCGCCTTGAGGTGCCATTTGGGATGGTAGCCGGTCGCCAGGCTGGGTGGTGGATACCCGAAGAGGACGCGGAATCTCCCCCAGATCTCGACGGCGGTCGCCGCCGTTTCGAACACCGTCCAGACGTCGTCGTCGAACGACAGGGTTTCCTTGATGAAGGGATAGCGACGCAACCCGTCCCGCATCATGAGCACCGCTTCGGCCACCTGATGCGTGCCGATGCTGGTCTGCCAGAGGCCGATGTGGATGCCGCCGCCGGCCTGGCGGATTGGATCGGCCAGAATGTCCCGCGCCTGCACCAGGCGCAGAAACAGTTCCCGCTGGAGTGACATCTGCACGAAGGCCCCGCCGAAGGCGGTGTTCTTTGGCCCTGGGCCCACCAACATGAGGCGGCAACCGCGCAGGGCGCTGCCGAGGAGCATGCCGCCCCAGTGCCGGCTCAACCACTGCGGGTCGGCGATGAAGATGAGGCTGCCGGGCGGCATGAGGGTGTAGAGCGTCGCCTTCGCAACCGACGCCCGCTTAGGGCCATACCCGGTTGCGTTCATGGCGATAGCGCCGCGTGCGGTCCAGTCGAACTCGACCGCCAGGCGGCTGACCAGATGCTCGTACGATGGCGGTCGGGCGACGGGTTGCAGGACGCTGGGGATCTGCTCGGGGCGGAACCCCTGTCGGCGCAGCATGGCCCTGGCTTCGGTCTTGAGCGCGACCGCGCCCGGACCCCGGAGGATGATGGTGCGGTCGATCCACTGGCTGGCAGCGTAGTGCTCCCCGACGCCAAGCCCCGTCAGGATGGCGATGCCCCGGCTCGGGTCCGGCTCCGTGAGGTCGGCAAACGCGATCTTGCGGTGGTCGCGCATGACGTCGTCCGGGGTCCCGGGCGGGATGAGCCCCTCGACCCCGGGGCTCCGAAAGGACGGGTCCGGCGGATTGGTGACGCTGACATGCACGGCGAAGAGCCGCCTCAGCCAGTCGTCGCCCCGCCGTGCCGCTTCGCGTTGCAGGAACGTGGAGGCGGCCACGGCCGTGCGAAGGCTATCCTGTGCCGCACGGACGGCGCGCTCGACTCCGGGATGTTTCCCGAGTCGGAACTCGTAGGTCAGGGGCTCGCGCAGCAACTCGAGCCAACGTTCCGCCAGACCCGACTTGTAATAATACTGGTCGAGGAAGATGAGGTAGGTTGGCACCCGCCTCGTCTCGTCGAAGCGCCTCGCGGCGTTCGTCAGGGCCTGGAGGTAGCCGTCGAGGACCGTCGATTGCGCCACCGAGTCGGGCAGGCCTTCATCGTTGCGCCCCCGGATGTCGTGGATCCAGAGTACGTGATAGTCCCTGGCGTCGAGGATCGATTGATCCAGGACCTCGACGAAGACCTCGTCCGTGGCAATGGCGACATCGTGCCCTTCCTCGAAGGGCCTCCCGATCAGGCGCTCCAGGAGGGCGTCGATCTCACCCTGGGTGTCGTGTTCGTCAGGGCGCAAGGCCAATTGGAACGGTAGCCACACGAGGCGCGAATCCTTCCAGCGCCGCCCGGTCGAATCCGCCAAGTCCTGGACCGCGGTCAGGAGCCCCTGGTAGACGCCAATGATGGCCTGTTGCGTCTCGGCGGTCTGCCCGGGGGCCGCCATGACCCAGCGGCCGAAACGATCGACTGACCGGCGGGCGAGGCCGCGCAGCACGGACGGGCTGCGGATCTGGCCAAGGGTGCGATTGTAGGGCAGGAGCACCTCTTCGAGGAGCGTCCTCCGGGCCGTGTCGGCCGCGTCGGCGAGGAACGGGGAGCCACCGGCAGCGCGCGTGAAGGCACGGTCGAGCGCCGTGTGGTATCTCGCGACCTCGGCCGTGGGGGTATGACCCTCCGGGGCCCACCGGTCCGTCACGGCCATGTGTTTGGCCAAAGCCGTATCCATCGGGAGGGTCTGTTGCGGACCTTGCTCCGGGAAGTAGGGAAGGGTGAACGCCCCAATCCAGTTGACGCCGTGGCGCAGGGCAGCGACGTCGGCTCTCATTTCTGGGTCGTCGCGTGTCTGGCCGATGGCCGGTCTGAAGCTCGACGGCTCTACGGGGGTCGGAACCTGGGAGGACTTGGGCCGGGTCTTTCCGGCCCAGGGTTGGAACATCGGAAAGACCAACGAGGCCATCGCCGATTGTCGCTGGGGGATCCAGTCGAGGCGGAGGCCGCTCCCCGGTAGCAGGAAGCCGCCGCGCCGCAGTGGGAGGAACAACGTGAGGGCCAGGTCCAGCCGATCCTGCCTGATCGAGTAGTCCACGCCGAATTGCGCGCCGATGGCCGCCATGGCATACATGAGGCGTGCGCCGCCGTCGACGCCGTCCCGGCCCGAATCGATCCACCCTTCGGCCGCCAAGCCCAGCACGCCGGGAATGGGACTTCCGATGTCGCGGTGGATGCCGAACATGCCGCGGGCCAGGGGGGATACGTCGTCGGTCCGGGAGAACCCGAGGCCGACCCCGGCATACGGACGAAAGGCGTGCGGCAGCCCCATCGATACCACCGCGGGGAACGAATCGACCTCCCCACCGGTGGCTTGGGACCACACCAGGTTCGGGGCGGCGAAACCGAGCGAGATGTGACAGACAATGCGAGCGAAGTGTCCGTGCAGGGATCGACCTCCCCGGGCATGATCGACCAGGAGACGATGCGTGCCCGAGCCAGGCACCCGGGAACGATGGGCCTTCGTGGTGGCGGCCGTCAAGGGAGGGCCGGGGTTTGACACGACTGTGTTTCCCGGTATTGTGGACCTGGATGAGCGGGAAATGCCGATGGCGGCGTGAATCCCGGGGAGAGCTTTCGCCCAATGTTCAGTGGGGTCGTTCCCACGCCAAGGAGACCAACTCGATGATCCGTTCCCTGTCGTTGCTTTGTGTGGCAGTGCTCATGTCGGCCTGTGCGCCGGCCCCCGCCGAGATGACCGAGGCCCAGCGCGCCGAGGTCGAGGCGTCCGCCCGTGCCGCCTTCGACGGGCTCGTCGCCGCCATGGGGGCGGCCGACCAGGAAGGCGTGTTGTCCTACATGGCCGAGGGCTCGATCATCGCGTTCCACGGCATGGTGTGGGATCGGGGCGGGCTGGCCACCACGCTCGACGCCTTCTACTCGGGGATCGAACGTTCGGACATGGACAACTTCGCCCCCCTGCAGTTCGACGTGCTGGGTCCCAACACGGTGGTGGTCACGTCGCAGAACTCCCAGATGACCACCTACAAGGACGCCGAGATGGAGCCGCTCAACGCCGTGTCGGCCAGAACGTTCGTCCTGATCCGTGAGGGCGAGAGCTGGAAGGTCCTGCACGGCCACATCTCGCAGCACCTGCTCCGTACCGACTGACCGGACCGGGATACCAGAGGCGGCCACGGCCCCGGAACTTTGTGTTCCGGGGCCGTTCGTTTGGGCCACTCCCGGTGCGATGTGTGGTGCCGCGCTACTCCCCGATGTCCTCGGCCCAGTCCTCGGGGTGCTCTCTGATGAATTGTTGCATCAGGGCGCGGCACCGCTCGTCGTTCACCACCTCCACCTCCACCCCGCGGCTTCGCAAGTGGTGCTCGTCACCCATGAACGACTCGTTCTCACCGACGACCACGCGGGGGATGCCGTACAGCAGGATGGCGCCGGAACACATCGGGCAGGGGGACAGCGTGGTGTACATGGTGCTGGCCCGGTAGACGTGGGCCGGATGGCGGCCGGCGTCCTCCAGCGCGTCCATTTCCCCGTGGAGGACGACGCTGGCCTGCTGGATGCGGCGGTTGTGACCCCGGCCGATGATGGCGCCCTCGTACACCAGGATGGCTCCGATGGGGATGCCGCCCTCGCGAAGACCCTGCTCGGCTTCCTCGATGGCGGCCTGGAGGAATGGGTCGGGCACGTTGGCTCCTGGCCTGGCGTGGAACCCCGCCCAGGGACGGGATGACGCCAATGGTACCGGTGGCGGTGGCCGCGCGCCAGCGCCGGGACAGTTGACCACGCCGTCGGGCGCCGGGCGGGCCATGGCGATGTGCCAGGGGAACCCCTCTCCACGCAACCCGCAAGACACGACAGGAGACCTCTCGATGAGCACCATTACCGCGAAGGACCTTCAAGCCAAGATCGACACGCAGGAAGACTTCGTCCTGCTCAACGTGCTTGCAGCGGAAGACTTCGAGAACACTCACATTCCGGGTTCCCTGAACGTTCCGCAGAAGCGCGGCGCTTCCTTCAGGAAGTGGAGAACCTGGTGAAGGACAAGGACCGCACCGTGGTCGTGTACTGCGCCAGCCGAGCGTACACGGCCTCCGGGGCCGGCCTCGGTGACGAGAAGATCGTTGAGACCATCGAGCGCACGACTAGTGCACGGTCCCAGCGGACTCCAGGATGGGCAAGACGAGGTGGGATGGGTGGACGGTACTACGGAAGACGCGCTGTCGGGCCTCTACCCACGTCGCTTCCGTCTCGTTGTTGCCTCCGGTGTTGAGATTGCGGGAGAATTCAGGAAACGCGGCCGATGCGATTTCGAGTCGGAGGCGCTCTCCCGCGTGGAGGGTGACCGCCGTGTGGCCCAGGTCGATGACGAACGGATACACGGTGCCGGGGTCGAGAAACGTTGGGGCGGTCATCGATTCCCGGTAGCGGGCCCGTTGAATCCCGAACGTGAGGCCCAACACGCGGATCTCCCCGGTCGGCTGCAATCCGTACAGGGTAGCCGTCCAGTCCGTGTCCACGGCGGTAGAGGAGGCGAAGAGATGCATCTGGAGCGGCCCGGCGATGTCGAGCGGACGTTCCAGCGGGTCCGATTCATAGACCAGGGCATCGCCACCGCGTTCGATCCGCTCGCGATACGCCTCCAGACCGCCACGCTTGAGCGCGGCGTGAAACGAGGGAGTGGGCTGGTCCGGACGATAAATGAACGTGTCCGAGGCATCCACGGTCTCCGGCGCCTGCCACTCCAGCCGACCCGTGGCACCGGGACGATCGGGGCCGGCCAGGTAGAGCTCCCTGGTGGTGGTCTCCGGGAGCGGGTACCGCTCTCCGGTGAGCCACCGGTTGGATCCCATGAGAAAGAGCTCGACCCCCGGCGCGTCCGGTGCGTCGGCCCCGTCGGTCTTGAGCCAGAAATCAAACCACCCCAGGTACTCGGCCATCAGGTCGCGCTCGGCGGTGGCTCCCATGTCGATGCCGTTGAGCCTCCGGGTCCCCCGGTCTCCGTGGGCCCAGGGGCCTACCAGGAAACGGACGTGGCGGTTGCCCCCACGAATCAGATGATCGAAAGCCTCCCGGGCGCCGCGGGTCCCGGGATCGAACCACCCGGTTTGCAGGAACACCGGGATGTCCACTGTCTCCAGCGCCGAGAGATCGGCGAACGCGTTCCAGTAGGGATCCTCCGGCGGATGCCGCGCCCAGTCCCGGAAATAGGTAATCTCTTGCCCTGCCAGCGACCGGTCCAAGTCGATGACCGGGAGGCCACTCAGGGGGCCGGTCCAATCGTCGGTGACACTGCGCTGCAACATGGCCTGAAGCTCGCGCCCCGTCCGGGCGTTCTCCATGATGTTGGCCCAGCGCAGGGCCCAGCCCATGGCCAGGGCCCCCCCCTCACGGGGAATGTTGTCGAAAGGCATGGCAGGGGCCACGGTGGGGACGATGGTCACGAGGTGGGGCGGGTGCAGGGCCGCGGCGGCGAACTGCGCCGTCCCGGAGTAGGATCCCCCCACCATCGCCACTTTGCCGGTGCTCCACTCCTGGGTGCCGAGCCACTCGATAGTGTCGAAGCCATCGGCGCCCTCGTGTACGAAGGGCTCCCACGTTCCGGGAGAGGCCCAGCGGCCCCGGACATCCTGGATGGCGACCACATACCCGGCAGCGCGGAAATAGCGACCGTAACCCTCGAGCCAGTCCTTGTTGTACGGTGTGCGAAGGAGAATGATGGAGAAAGGCGGTGCCCCACGCTCGGGAACGTAGAGACGGGTAGCCAGCTCGACGCCGTCCCGCATGGGTATGCCGAGGGTGCCATCCTCGGGGCCGGCGTGTGGTGGTTGGCACGCCCCGGACGCCAGTAACCCAATGAGGAGGGCCGTCGTCGGAACGTCCACAGAGGACCGTCGGTGCGCACGGTCGAGAAGGGCAGTGCGGGCAGAGATCATGGGAACCCCTTGGCAAAGCGGATGCTGGTCCGGTCGTACCCTAGATGGCGGTAGCAGTCATGGGCCTCGACACGGCTGGCGTGGCTGGTGATCTCTACGAGACCGCAGCCTGAAGCGGCCAGGATGGCCGGTCCGGCGATCTGGTACCGTCCAGGACCACCAGACCTCACTCCGTTGCCGTGGCCCTGATGCTGTCCGCAAGGAACGCGACGAGGGGAAGGTGCCGGGTCACGCATGTGCGGCGGAGTCGTCCGACTCGCTGGCGGCGGCCTGCATGGCTGCCCAGGTTCGCTCGATGTCCCCTTGATCGGTTCGCCAGTTGGTGATCGAGACTCTGGCAGCCGGGACGTTCCTTAGGATCGTTGGCGTGAGAAACGCGGTCCCTCCCCGACGCAGACGTGACAGGAACGCGTCTATCGCTTCGGGGGTCGCGCGCGCCAGCGTGAAGCACACGCCGTTGAGCCTGACCGGCGCCAACAGCCTGAATCTCGGGTCGTCGTCGATCCGCTCACCAAGCCAGGCGGCCAGGGCACAGCACCGTTCCACCAGTTGGGCGTAGCCGGCGCGTCCGTAGGCCACCAGTGTCATCCATACGGGCAGCGCTCTGACGCGCTGGCTGTTCTCCGGCGTCAGGTGGATGAACGTGTCAGGCCGCACCTGGGTGGGCAGATAGGCCGCCAGGCTACTGAACACCTCGCCTTGAAGTGACAGGTGCCGCGTGAGGATGACGGCGGAGTCGTAGGGTACGTTGAGCCACTTGTGGGCATCGACGGTGATGGAGTCCGCGGCCTCGAGCCCGTCCAGCAGGTGGCGGTAGCGTGGGGACGCGGCCGCGACGGCGCCGAAGGCGCCGTCGACGTGGAGCCAGAACGGGTGGCGGGCCTTCAGGGCGGCGATGGCCCCCAGGTCGTCGAAGTCGCAGGTGTTCACCGTGCCGGCATTGGCGACGACGATGGCGGGACCCTGGCCGTCCAGGTCCAGCTGTTCGAGCACCCGCGCAAGCAGGTCCACGTCCACGGCCTCCCGGTCGGGTAATGTCGGCACCGGCACCAGGGCGGCCCGCCCCAGGCCGGTGATGGACAGGGCCTTGGCGATGCTGGAATGGGGTGTTCCGCTGAGTACCGGCACGGGACCCAGCGTGAGAGCACCCTCTTCGGACACCGCGACGCCCCGTTGGTGCCCGACCCACTGTCTTGCAGTGGCCAACGCGACCACGGCCGAGGTCGTGGCGCCGGTCACGAACACGCCATCGAACATTGGAGGCAATCCGAGCAGGTCACGGATCATGCCGATCGCATCGAGCGAGAGTTGACGGATCCCCGATTCGCCGGCATCGGAGCCGTTCTGGTCGTAGGCCGCCGTCAGCCAGTCGCCAATCAACGCGGCCGGTGTGGTCCCGCCTGTGACGAACCCGAAATAGCGAGGGCCTGCGCTCCCGCTCATCCAGGGGGTGTACCGCTCCTGCAGGAGCGCGAGGGCTCCTGGGGCGCCGGCGCCCTCCACGGGAAGCCCGACCGCTTCGAGGGCTGGCACCTCGTGGGCGACTGGCTGGTCACTGAGCCCGCCGAGAAACCGCACGGCTTCGTCGGTCGCCAGGCTCAGGATACCGGAGAGGTCATCGAGGTCTTCGGGGCGCATGGAGTCCTGCCTCTGTTTCTCGGCCGGCGGATGGCGACGCACGCCGGCCCCGGCTTCATTCCGTCAGGCGGTTCCGTTCTTCTTGAGCAGTGTGAGCAACATCTTGAAGGGGCCGATTCCCTGCAACGCGTGGGGCACCGATGGCGGAAGGTGCAGGATCTCACCGGACGTCACGGTGTGCTCCTCGTCGGCGATGGTGACGCGCACCGAGCCTTCCAGCACGAGGACGGTGGCGTCATACGGGCTGGTGTGTCCCGAAAGCCCCTCTCCATCGGCAAACGCGAAGAGGGTCATCACCCCGCCGGCAGTGCGCAACAGAACGGTGCTGACGACCGAGCCGGGTTGGTAGGCAACGAGGTCCGCGAGGGGCGTTGGGGTGCTGATCGGGATATCCACGTTCTGTCTCATCCTTCGGTGCTGGAGGGTTCGGGGACGGCTACGGTGCCGGTTCTCCTGCCAGTCGGGCCATACGGTTGCGCACGTCCTCGACCAACGGCAGGAACTCGGGGTCGGCGTCGGACCACAGGTCAACGAAGGTCCCGTAGCGTTCCAGGGCCAACTCTGTTTCGCCGCGCGCTTCGTGGATCTCGCCGATGCCGAGGTCCGCGGCCGGAGCGAGATTCCACCCGGCGTCACCGGCCGCGGTATACAGCCGCACCGCCTCGTCGTAGCGCCCCAGTTCCTGGAGGACCTGGGCCTTGAAGAAATTGCGCGGCGCCATGCCGTAGAGCCTCGAGGCCCTCACCTTCACAGCGTCCCGCGAGGCGGAGACGAGATCCAGCTCCGCCAGGGCGTCCTCCGGACGGTTCTCTCGCGCGGCCACCAACCCTCGGACAATGTGCGCCAGGTCGGCGGGCAGATAGGGATCGTCCGGGGAGGCGTCCCAGTGCTCGAGGACGTCGGCTTGCCGTATAGCCACGTCTTCCTCGTCCAGGCGTGCGGCGGCCACGCCGAGGAAGAACTCCCGCAGGAGGGCGTAGTCACCTTCGTGCACGCACAGAAAGCCCGTGGGGTCGGGCTCGTTGCACGGAGGCACGGCCCCGGCGTCCCAGGCCAGCAGGGTGTCCCGCCAGGCCCGGAGGTCGGGTTCATCGGCCGGGGGAAAGCCGAGGGTCAGGTCGAAAGAAACGGCGACGATGGCCTCGGCGGCATTGGTCTGCGCCGAGGCGCGGAGGTGGCGTCGCGCCGCCTGGCGCCGTCCGGCTACCAGTTCGAACACCGCCGCGTGTCGCTGCCCCATGGCCCGGTCCAGCGGGGTGTCGCCCGTCTCGACGATGTACTCGGCCAGCGCCAGGCCCGATGGCTGGTGGCCCCACCAGGCGCCGGTGCGATAGGCCCAATACACGGCGGTGAATTCGTCCACGCCGTCGAGGGCCGCCCGCACCGAGTCGGCAACGGCGTCACCGCCGCCGGCCAGGACTCGCGCGATCCTGAGGCCGGTCGTCACCCGAACAGCAGAGGTATCGCCAGTCTCGGCCCCGGCCCTGATGCGATAGAGCCTTTCGACTTCCTCGATGTCCCTCGACCGCATGGCCATGTCGTAGGCGTGACTGAAGGCGTCGCCCCGGCCTGGGTCGATGGCCACCGCCCGGTCGAAGGGTTCCTTTGCTTCGATGATGGGCCGCCCCATGAGTGACGCGAAGTGCAAGCGCGTCTCCCCCAGCAGGTACCAGCCGTCGTAGTCCTCGGGATAGGCACGGATCACGTCGAGCGCCAGCTGCTCGGCCTCGAGGGGCCGGCCCTCTTCCATTGCCAGGGCGGCCTCGATGAGGTCCCGGTGGCGTTGGGATAGCCGGTCGCCGAACCGTTGGGCCATCCGGGCCGCCTGCACCCCCTGTTCCTGCCGCTCGGCCCACGAGGCGGCGCGGGACATCATGTAGTAGGCCAGGGCGAAGGTGGAATCGAAGGCCACGGCCGTCTCGAAGGCCTCGATGGCCCTGCTCCACCGGCTGCGCCGGTACTCCGCCATGCCGGCCAGATAGGCCTTGAGGGCGTCCACCGACTCCGTCGTGAGGAGCCCCAGGGAATCGATGCCGGCCGGTTGCGCGGCGGAGTAGCCCGCCAGGAGCTGCCGGACCAGTCGTCCGGTGAGGACCAGGGCACTGTCCGGCGATCCGGTGGTCTGGGCCCTGATGGGGTCCTCGGCGCCTGCGAGATACAGGGCCGCGCTGACCTGTACGCGACCCGGACCCACCGAAGTGGCGTTCCCCAGGACGAACATCCCCGCGCCCATGCGGCCGGCGGCATCCCGCGCTGCGGGCGCGTCCAGGTCGGTGTCCCCGACCGCCGTCAGGGCACTCTGGGGATCGAGGGTCCGCACGTCGCCGGCGCCGTCGAGCGCCGTGCTCATGAGGTGGACCAGCCCCTCCCGGAGGTAGCCCACTTCGTCGTCCGGGCCGGACACGCGGAAGGGGAACACGGCCAGACGGGTCGCCACCGCCTCTCCGCCGCCGGTTGCCTGGTCGCGGCCGAGGAACCAGAACGCGCTCACGGCCAGCAGCGCCACCACCACGACCGGCGCCAGCCAGCGTCGCCCCGACGGCGATCCCGTCGCGGCCACCGGCCTCGTTGCCGTCGGCGTCATGCCGCCGCTGGGCGTGGCCCCGGCCTCCAGGTGCGGCAGCATCTCCTCGGCGCTCTGCCATCGGTCGGCCGGCTTCTTTGCCAGGCACTTCATGACCACGGCCTCGAGGTCCGGGGACACCTGGTCGCGATGCTTGGAGACAGGGTCCGCCTCGGCGGTGACGTGCGCCGCCAGCACCGCCTGGGCCGAGGCGGCCTCGAAGGGCGGGCGGCCGGCCAGAATCTCGTATGCCATGACCCCGACCGCGTAGATGTCTGCCCGGTGGTCCACATGGGGCTCGGCCGTGGCCTGCTCCGGCGCCATGTAGGCCGGCGTGCCCAGCGCCACGCCTGCGGTGGTAATGGCATTCCGCCCCGTGGCCTCGCTCACCGCCTTGGCCACGCCGAAGTCCATCACCATGGCGTGCCGGCCCGACAGCATGATGTTGTCGGGCTTGATGTCTCGGTGTACCACGCCCTGGGCGTGGGCCGCGGCCAGCGCGTCGGTGACCTCGCGGATGATGGTGACGGCGTCCCCGACGGGGAGCGCGCCCTCGCGCTCCAGACGCTGGCGCAGGGTATTGCCCGCGATGTAGGGCATGACATAATAGAGAAAGCCGTCGGCCTCGCCCGAGTCGTGCAGGGGCAGGATGTGGGGGTGCGTCAGGTTGGCGGCGATCTTGATCTCGCGGAGAAAGCGCTCCGCCCCCAAGGCGGCAGCCAGGTCGGGGCGCAACACCTTCACGGCCACCTTGCGCTCATGCCGCAGGTCGTCGGCGAGATAGACGGTCGCCATGCCGCCCTGCCCGAGTTCGTTGAGGATGTCGTAGCGACCGGCGAGGGCGGCCCGCAGGTCTTCGAGGGCGGAAGGCATGGTGCCCAATATGGACCGGCCCGGGCCGATCTGCTACCGGCCCGAGGAGGCTCGGACGATCGAAGCTGCCTGCGGCGTCGGGTCCAGGGCGCCCGGGAGGATCAGCCCGCGGCCTCCAGCAAGGCCTGCACGAACGGCCCCAGCACGCCGCCCTGCTGCCCACCGAACAGGTTCCAGCTGTTGATGACGCCGACCAGCTCGTGTTCCGGCATCACCACCAGGAACTGACCGCCGAAGCCGAGCCCGGCCCAGATCTCCGTGTCCCCACGGTCGATGCGCCACCACTGATAGCCGTAGCCCCACCCGGGCCGGTTGCCGGTCTCCGCTTGGCGAGCGGTGGACGCCGTCACCCAGCCTTCCGGGACGATGCGTTGCCCGTCCCAGACGCCGTCCCGGAGGTACAGGTAGCCAATCTTGGCCAGCTGTTCGGCTTCCAGGTACAGGCCGCCTTCCGTGTCGGGATAGCCCGTCGGCGTGATCTTCCATTGATAGTCCGGGATACCCAGGGGCTCGAACAGGTATGTCTCGGCGTACTCGTCGACGAACATGCCGGTGGCGGCCCTGATGACGCCCGACATCAGATGGCTGCCCCCGCTGTTGTAGACCCACTTCTCGCCCGGGGCAGCGTCCATCGGCTGGTCCAGGGTGAACTGGATCCAGTCGGCGCTGGCTTCCAGCTGGATGGTGGTGTTGGTCGAGTCGAGGGGCCGGTCGCTTTCGTGCCACTCGATGCCCGATCGCATGGTGAGCAGGTCCTGCAACGTGGCATCCTGGAGCCGGGGGTCGGTGCCCGACAGGTCGTAGTCCCTGAAGTAGGACACCAGCGGCGCGTCGACACCCTCGATCTCACCTCTCTCGATGGCGATGCCCATCAGGACCGAGGTCACCGACTTGGTCACCGACTGGAGGGAATGCACGTCACGGCCCTGATACCAGGGATGGAAGTCGGGGTGCAGGTAGTTGTACTGGTGGACCTGTGCCGCGTCGGTGCAGGCGTCTGCGCCACACCCGAGGGGGCCGGTGGCGCCGTGGCTGATGGCCTGGTAGTCCGTGTCGTAGCGCTCACTCACGACGAGGTAGCCGCCGTGAACCACGACCATGCGGTCGATATGACCGAAGGCGCCCGCCCGGATGTCCTCGTTCAGTTGTGCCAGGGCGGCGCCGTCCAGGCCGCGGTCGGCCGGTGTGGCGACGGTCCAGCCGGCGGTGGGCCACGGGGCCTGGGCCCGGGCCCCGGTGGGGGCGGCCAGTACCAGCAGGACCAGCACGAGGGCGCAGCGTCGGTAGGACATGGGAGGGGCTCCTGAGAGAGTGGATGCTAGCCCGACGGGGAGCGCCGGAGAGCTGTTTCGCTATTCGCCGCTGGGCAGCGACTCCTGGACCGCGTGGCGCACCCGTTGCTCCAGTTCCTCCAGGAGGGCCTCTGCCGCGCGGCGCCGCTTGGCTACCTGGGCCGTGAAAATGGATCGCGCCAGGAAGTAGGAGCCGGTCACCACCGCCGCCGGGAAGAGCAGGCCCACGGCGACGGACCCCAGGAGGCCGCCCAGGGCGCCGCCCAACCCGAGCCCGACCCCACCGCCAACGCCGCCCATGATGCCGCCGAACAATCCGCCGGCCAGTCCGCCATACCGTTCCTCGATCCGGATCAGCGTTTCGCCGTCGTTGGCCGACACCAGAACTTGTTGCGAGGTGGTGTTCGACTCGGTGCGTGAGCTCCACGTCAGGGACGAGCCGACCGCGCTGGCGTGCCCCTGACCGGCGGTCGCGACCTGAATGACGGGCACCAGTTCGCCGAGACGCCCTTCGGGGTATTCGCCTGGAACGACGCGCTCCATGGAAATCTTGACCGGGGCCCCGGCCAGCCGGTCGCCGACGCTCGACGGCACGTGGGAGTCGACGTCCCTGGCGGCCCGCCGCAACATGGACGGATCGATGCCCGCCTCGAGGGCGATCTCTTCCAGTTCAGCCAGCGTCAGGCCGGTTGGATCGCGGGCCGTCGGCTCGGCTCGCTGCAGTTCCGTGGCGCGCCGGAGAATGAGGCCGACTTCGTCCTCGGTGTACCGGCGAGGGCTGGGGGCGGGGGACATGGGCGACACCTCATCCATCCCGGGCACGCTCACCGCTCAGTCGCCGGGGTACGCAGGAACAGATCTGCGAACTTCTTCTCGCCGATGGCGTGTGCCAACTCACGCAAAGAGGTGTACGCCTCGGAGGTAGCATTTCCCTGATCTCTGTGCCTAGCCACGCAAGCAATGTCCTCATGCCCCACTCCAATGGCATACGGCGCTCGAACCGCGGTACCCGAAGGTTCGTACACGGTGGTGCGCCGGCTCGATGCCGAGCTAGCGGGTAAACGCGTAGTAGATCACGTAGAACCAGGAAAAGAACCCGTGGAGAATGGCCCACAGGATTGATTGATGCGTCGACCACGAGATAGCGATGGCCAGGGCCGTGCCGAAGCCGATGCCCGTCTTGACGACGTCCTTGTTGTCCATGAGATGCCTCTCCGTCAGTCCGTTTCGAGAATGTGTCGCGTCGCCTGGACCAGGTAGCGGGCGAACTCGCGGTGATACTCCTCGCTGACGATCCGTGCCTGGTCGGCCGGGTTGGTCAGAAACCCCGCTTCGATCATGACCGTGGGGACCGTGGGCGACGCCAGGAAACCCCAGTCCCGTCCTTCGAGGAGCACCGGCATGCCCGTCCGGCGGAGTGCCTGGGTGACCGCCTCCCCGGCTTCGAGCGATGCCGCGTTCGCCTCGTCGATGTAGATCTCCATGCCGTGCGCGGACGGGTCGTCGTCTCGCTTGAGGTGCAATGACACGAACAGGCTGGCACCAGCCTCCTCGGCCATGATACGCCGGTCGGCGAACGGAATGTCGTAGTCTCCGGTCCGTGTGAGTCGGACGTCGAAGCCCTCCTGGAGATACTGGTCCGCCAGGATGTAGGACATGCGCAGGACCAGGTCCTTCTCTTCCAGTCCATCGGCGGTGGATCCGGCGACGTCACCACCATGTCCTGGATCGATCACGATGATGGCACGATGCTGGGCCGGTAATGCAGTGGCGCCGGCGGCGAGGGCCACAAACAAGGATGCGGGGAAACGCATGGTGTCTCTTTCTGCCGTGGGGTCAGGGTGTCGGACCGGCCGGTCCGTCGGCCGGAGGCATGGAATCGAGGAACGCCAGCATCGCCTCCGTGACGTCTTCGGGGCGTTCGAGGCTCGAAAGATGTCCTACTCCAGGGATCTGCACCAGACGGGCGTTCGGGAGGGCGTCGGCCAGGCGGCGGGCCCTGGCCGGCGGCGTCGATACGTCCTCGCTTCCGACCAGCACCAGGGCGGGAACGTCCACCGTCTTCAGGTGCGACGTGACGTCGTCACGCGCCTTGAGAGCAGCGTTGATCGCGAGGATGGAAGGGACGTCCGTCCGGTTCATGAGACCGGCGGACCAGTCCCGGACCAGTGCGGGTCGTTCCCGGCGAGCAGTCCGTCCGAACATCTGTGCCTCCACCTGTCCCATCACCGGCCCGAGTCCCACCATCCGGACCACCTGGGCCAGGGCGCCGTACTTGAAGCGGCGCCAGGCCGTTTCCGATCCGCTGTCGGTGTCCAGGAGCATCAGCGCGGACACGCGCTCGGGAGCCCTCAGGGCGACACCCATCGCCACCATGCCGCCCATCGACAGTCCACCCCAGACGGCGCGTTCGATTCCCAGGTGGTCGGCCACGGCGAGCGCGTCAGCGACCAGGTCGTCCATGGTACACGGCCCGCGCAGCCGACTCGACGCGCCGTGACCCCGCGCATCGATGTTGACGACCTGCCACTGCTCCGCCAGGTGCGGAACCTGATGGCGCCACATCGAACGGTCGCACAGGAACGAATGGCCCAGGAGCACGGGGCGGCCGGTACCGGTCACTTCGAATCCGATGCGGACGTCCTGTCGCTCGAAGGTGTCGATCATCGTGCTACCCCACGTACCCGGCAGGTGGCTTTGGTGCACGTGATGAGCGACCGCACCAGCAGGTTGCTCTTGATCCCTTGCACCATACCCTCCTTGGCTGCCTGTTCTTCCTCGTAGGCGGCGTCTCCCTCCTCCCGACGCAAGTCCTCTTCGAGTTCCCGACGGGCTGCCAGGAACGCGCGGCAGGTCGCCAGAAAATCCGACGTCACGCCCTCGGCCTCCTCCACGAGGAACCCTGCTTGCCTCGCCAGCGTGCATGGGTCGGCTGGGCCAGT
The DNA here is from genome assembly GCA_039587475.1 of Gemmatimonadota bacterium. Taxonomy (GTDB): domain Bacteria; phylum Gemmatimonadota; class Gemmatimonadetes; order Gemmatimonadales; family GWC2-71-9; genus N074bin45. Next base: position 21,850 of record JBDHIK010000035.1, read on the forward strand.
CACCTGGGCGGGCCCCAGCTCCGCGGCGCGGGCCTCCTCATCCGCGGTGAGCCCAGGCGGCGTATGGATGACATATCCGGTCAGCCGGCCGGCCGGCCTGAGGACTCGGAAGCATTCTCTCAGCACGGAGAGCTTGTCCTCGATTCAGCAGAATACATCCGCGTGGCTGACGCTGTCGAACGTCCCGTCAGGGAACGGCAGGGCCAATCCGCTCGCTCCTACGGCTCCGCATGTGGGATGGGCGTCCGGGTGGTTCAGCGTGCAGCGCGCCTCGGACAACGCCTCCCGCGGGGTGTCACAGGCGATGACGCGACATCCCGTGACGCGGGCGATGTGTGAGCCGGGCCAGCCGCGACCCGTGCCGAGGTCGAGCAACACGTGGCCGTCGGTCGGGTTCAGCCGGTCGGTCAGCTTCTGTGCTTCGGCGACCGTGGTGTAGCCGTTGACGCCGACCTCATGTCCCAGCGCCAATTGCTCGATGCGTCGCGCCACCGTGGATCGATCCGATTGATAGCGCTCGCGGAAAAACTCGCGATCATCCCGTGTCATGCGAACCCCTGAGGCGCCGCGCGGCGACCCCCACGGCCAAGAGCGGCAGCGTCAGGATCATGCCGTTGAACAACAAACCCGGCCACACCGGCAGCACCGGCAGGAACGCGATCGGACCGCCTGCAGGGTCGCCCTGCGGCATCAGGGCGCCGTCCCGTTCGACGACCGCGCCGCGCGTTCGAACGAAACCGCGCGCCATGGTGAAGGGCCAGCCCACTTTGAGGACCTGTTCGGTGTAGCGGGTCTCGCCCTGCATCCCGGAGATGAACGCGCGCCGCGTCACCGGGTGGTGCAGGGCATGGCCCATGGCGTCCTGCCATTGATCGGACGACAGATTCCCAAATGCGTAGCGGAGCGCCAGGACCGCGTCTGATTCGGTTAAGGCCGTCCCGCGGTCGGCGGGAAGTGCCAGGCCGATGAAGGCTGAGGCCACGTATGCGCCGAGGGCGGCCGCTACGAACACCCGCACCACGGCGGACGGCTTCATGGAGCGGTCCGGGGCTCTGCCGGCGGTCTCCCGGCCCGGTCGATGTGATCCAGGTGGAGGGTGATGTCGTGGTTGATGTCCCACGCGTCGAGGATCTGGTCGATCATGCGTGGCCCCTGTGCCAGAATGGGACTGGGGTGCGGGTCGATTCGGTTGCCCATCACTGGCGCCGGAAACTAGGTCTCCAGCGCCCCCGCCGCGACTCCGACGTCGAACCGGACACACCAGACGAGGAGATACTTGAACGTGGTGGGGTCGAGCCCGTCGGGAAGAAGGTATTCGTGCTCTCCTTCCCGCTGGTACAGACGGCCGACATGGACGGCGCCCCGGGTGAGTTGCTCCGGCTGATCGCTGAAGTAGACGTGGCCGTCCGGCACCTTCTCCGTGGTGAAGCTCTCCATCATCCGCACCACCCACACGTCCCCCCGCTGCAAGACCTGGAATTCGCCACCCGCCTCGTG
>JBDHIK010000158.1:0-6005 GCA_039587475.1 Gemmatimonadota bacterium
CGCCCGGATCCAGGGGAGCTACTCCTACACCGGCGCGAACAACATCGAGCCCACGACCGTGCAGACCGCGCTGAACGACGAAGCCAACCTGCAAGGGCTGGCCTTCGGCGGTGGTTTGAGCTTTGCCAACGACGCCGGGTTCTATATCGGTCTGGATTATTCATGGAAGTACATGGGGGTGTTGGGGAGCACCAACTTCTTCACCTTCGAGATCACGTGGTAGCGGACCGCATCTGGAGGGAGAGAGCTGGGCCGAGTTCTCTCCCTCCAGGTGTGGATCGTGACAGGACCATATGAGGGAATGTGTGCTAACGGTGATGTTGTTGGGTGGGTTGTTGGGGGCGGCAGCGCCGCCGGCGGCTCCAGAGGCGGCGGACAGTCTGACGGTTCACACGGTACGGTTCTACCGGGCGGGCCAGGACCAGACGCAGACGCGTGTTCGGGCGTTCTTGCAGTTGCCATACGCGTTGCTGTCGCCGGCGGGGACGGGGAGTGAAGGCGATTTGCTGTACCACGTCACCGTGGAGATCGCCGACACCAGTGGCACCGCCCTGTTCACCGAGAAGTGGGATGGCCATGCCCCCGGAGTGTTGCGTGGTTCCGGTGGCTACGTCATGGAAACACTGAACTTCCTGATCCCGGCAGGCCAGTTCGACCTCCGGGTGACGGTGCGGGATTCGGCGACGGCGCGGGAGTTCGACACCCATTCAGCATTGGTCGGGTTTGCCGCGTCGCCTACAGTGTCGGATCTGCTGTTGTCGCCAGATATGCGACAGATCTCCGCCGGGGACACCGTGCCCAGGCCTGGAGAATTGTTGATCGGCAGCACCATGGTGACGGCAGCAGCGGAAGTGCTCCTGACCCCGCTACGCGCGAACTTGCATTATCTGTTCGAAGCGTACGCCGGGGACGACCAGAGCGGCACCATGGCTCTGGCGGTGGAAGACGCGGCGGGGCAGGTGTTGATCAGGACCCCGCCCGCGGCCATGTCGGTCCCGACCGACGGCGCCGTGTTCCGCGGAGCACTCGATCTGACCGGTTTGCCGGAGGGGAACTACGACCTCCGGCTGGAGTTGGAGTTGAACGGAGTGGTGGTGGAGCGGCGCAGGCAGTTCCGGATGGCGGGGATGCGGGAAACCCTGGCCCGGGACTCGGTCCGGCGGGTGGCGGCGCGAATAACCGACGAAGGCTATTTTGCCGCCATGAACGAGGAACAGCTCGACTCCGCCAAGGCACCGTTGCTGTACATCGCCACCGAGCCCGACCAGCTGGATCTGTATGACCGGCTGTCGGTGCAGGCGAAACGGGCGTACCTGACGCGTTTCTGGAAAGGACGCGATCCCAGCCCGGGCTCGCCACGGAATGAAGCACGAGAGCAGTTCTACGCCGCCGTCGAGTATGCGAACCGGACTTTCGGCGAGGGCCGACGGGGCGTCCCGGGATGGAGGACCGACCGGGGCCGGATCTTTGCCCGAAACGGCAGGCCGGCGGATATGCTGGACAAGACGCGCGACGGCAAGGCGCCGCCGTATCAGGTATGGCAGTATTATGACGGGAAGCATCGGTACTACATTTTCGCCGACCGGACCTCCTTTGGAGCGTACGCCCTGATGCACTCGAACGACTTGCTGGAATCGGGGACGACCGGTTGGATCGAGATCATGACGGTGGATGCAGTGTTGGACATTCAGGACTATCTCGGGGTGTCGTTCATCAACCCCACCGGTAGCAGCTTCTGAGGGGCCGGGAGTACATCCGGCGGCGCATAAAGAGAAATCTTCTCAACGAGGGCACGAGTATGAACCGTACAGTACGTTGTTTGGCTTTATTCGCGATGGGCGTGGGCGCCTGGGCGTGTAAGGGCGACCCGCAGAGCAGCCTGGACCGCGGAACGACGCAAGCCGTGGTCTCAGACCCGCAGACGATCTTCGTGGCCAATGGCGCCACGGTCGAGGTGCTGGTCGAGGCCAGGGACAATCTCAACCAGGCAACCGAAATCACCAGTGTTTCGGCTGCCGCCGGCGCCGGCGTTGCCGCCGTGCGAGACTTTCAGTATCAGCCGGTCTTCGATGCCAATGCCACGACGGAGGAAGCCTGCAACGGCATCGAGCACTCCGAGTGGACCGGAGCCGGTTGTCTGGTGCCGCGTCCCAACCCGACCCGGATCCGTTACGAAGTTAGCGGGACGGCCGCGGGAGTCAGCAGCCTCAACGTGACCCTGAACGGCGTGTCGCTGGACATCCCGGTGACGGTCACGCCTCTGACCGTGCCGATCACCACGAGTGCCGCACCGGCCGCGTTGGGCGGAGCCAGTATCGTCACGATCACCACCGATCCGGCGACCTATGCGTTCGACGTGAACGTGCCCGTGCACGTGGACCCGGACTACGGCTCCTTCACGGGCGGCAATCCGCTCGGGTACTTGAACGTAGGCTTTGCGGCCGACGGCTCGAATGTCCAGGTCGTGCCGGCCCCGGGGGCTTCGGGGACCATGAACATTCACGGCGTGCTGTTCCTGCCGGTTGCCGGCCTGAGTCTCACGTTGCCAACCGCGACCAATGTCGACGGCCCGGCCAGCACCTTCTCGGGTAACTGCTCGTCGGGCACCCCGCAGGCACTGGCCGGCCCCGGCCCCGCCTCGGGTGCCACCGACGGCTACTACGACGGCTGGCGCTGCGGCACTGGCTTCCAGTACTTCACGTTCGTGGCAGGAGCCAGCGGTGACCATACGATCACATTCGAGTGGGATAGCGACGCCGACATGGACATGGTCATCAGCGAATACCCTGTGATTTCCACGTTGTGCACGGCGTTCACGCTCTCCAACCCGGAGTCTTGCACTGCCACGCTGACTGCCGGGTCGACCTACCGGATCCGCTGGGACTACTACGATGGCATCGAGCCCACCGTAGGCTACACCACGATCACGGCCCCGTAGATCTGTTGTAGGGTCGTAGGAAAAGCCCCCTGCACCTCTCGTGGTGCAGGGGGCTTTCTTGATGCGGCCAAGGGCCCAGGCTGGGGGCCGTCGCAGGTCGGTCGAGCGGGACCGGACCTCATCGCGTCGGGTCTCCCCGCCCGGGAGTGTAGAGGGAACTGATGCGTTGGGCTCGAAAGACGTAGAGGCTGTCTATCCCTGTCAGCTCCCAGGCCCGGCTTCCGGCGTCGTCCACCTCCACCACGCGGCCGGCCCGGCCGAACGACACCAACCCACCGCCACCGGCGAGCACCTGGGTGGAACCTCCTACGAAGGTATGGGTCGTCGGCGAGTCATAGAATTCCCAGACCAGCGTCGCGGTCATGGCGTTGGTGTCGATCCGGTAGCGCACCATGCGGCTGGGAGCGTTCTCCCGGTTGTCGAGGAATTGGATCTCGTTGGGGGCGACCACCCGGACGCCGTGCTGCCGCTGAAAATTCCCCACCGTATCACCAACGAGCGTGAACTGGTTGGCCAGCCCGCCGAACCGCCACAACACCGATCCGGTGGCAACGTCGATCTTGGTGACTTCGTTCAGGCTGCGAAACGACACCAGCAGATTCCCGTCCGTATCCAGCTCGAGGGCGTTGCCGTGGGTGAAGTTGACGTTGGGCGAATTGAAGTTGATGGGGTCCAGGTCGGTGATCTGAAAATGGTCGAAGGCGTTCCACTCGAAGAGCAGGGTGCCGTCCGCGGCGACGTGTTGGACCACCGTGGCGAACACGTTGGACGCCGGATCGCCGCCGACGCCGGAGAGGTCCATGGTGCGGAATTCATTGCACATGATCCAGTAATCGCCTGCGGCCAGCAGCAGAAAATCGTGGAAGCGGGTATCCCGTCCATTGGCGCAATGCAACTCATCGACCTTCTGCCCCAGGGCGTCGTAGACCTCGAACGGAGGGTCGGTCGCCTGGGCGACCGAGCGGGTGTACCGCCCCCGTGGCTGGGCCTGGAACGAATTGAGGGCGCCGTTCGGGGCGAAGAGATACCAGACGACGCGCCCGGCGTTGTCCATCACCACGGGACCGTCCGGATAGGACAAGACCAGATATCCAGGGTCCGGGTTCGGGCCCTGGGGCACCGCCATGGGGATCCAGGCCGGAAGGGACCCGGTCGTCACCACGGAGGTGTCGGCGGGGACGGTGGCCTGTCCGTTCAGGATGAAGTTGGTCTCCAGCGAGTAGCTGGTGGTGGTGTCGAGGTCGAGAACGGGGATGGCCACGACGCTGTCGCCATTGAAGGCGTATCGGGGGGTCTCCCGCACCGGACCGCCGCCGGCCCAGAATCGCACGTAGGCGCTGTCGTACATGATCGCCCTGGCATCGACCCGGGCGGCCACCGTCATGACCGGGCTCAGTGCCGCGGAGACGCCGAGGATGGTCGGGGTCGGCGGCGGCGGTGGTGGCGGCGTGGGCCTGGTGGCCTCGGTGCACCCCAAGGTGACGAGGACCCCCGCCATGAGGGCCGGGACGGCCCAGGTCGACTGGTGTTGCTGCATGGTGACTGCCTGAATGGAGGATGAGCGTCGGAACGTCTAAAGATAGTGGGACGCTGCGGTGAGGATCAGGCGCACTGACTGTTACGTCTTGGAACGTCGGGGTCAGGCCCCCCGTTGGGCCAGGGGCCGTTCAGGCGGGTGTCGGGGCTGGGGTGCGTCGGGGTCGGGGTCGGTGTCGCCGGCGGAGCGGAACTGGTGGCGGTACAGCCTGGCATAGAGCCCGTCCTGCGCCAGCAGTTCCCGGTGGGTGCCCTCCTCGACGACCCGGCCGTGGTCCAGCACCACCAGGCGGTTGGCCCTGAGCACGGTGCTCAGCCGGTGGGCGATGATCAGCGTGGTCCGGCCCGACAGCAACCGCTCGAGGGCGTTCTCGATGAGACGCTCGCTCTGGGTATCCAGGCTCGAGGTCGCTTCGTCCAGGATCAGGATGTCGGGATCCTTGAGGATGGCCCGGGCGATGGCGATGCGCTGCCGCTGCCCGCCCGAGAGTTTGACGCCGCGCTCGCCCACCACCGTGGCATAGCGTTTGGGAAGCTGGCTGATGAACTCATGGGCGTTGGCCGCCCGGGCGGCGTATTCGACGTCCTCGATGGAAGCGTCCGAGGCGATGTTCTGTTTGACCGTGCCGCTGAACAGGGCCGGCTCCTGGGGCACCAGCGCGATGGTGGAGCGCAGGTCCGCCAGGCGGAGGTTGCGGATGTCGATGCCGTCGAGCCGGACCCGCCCGCGTTTGGGGTCCCAGAACCGCGGCAGCAGGTTGGCCAGGGTGGTCTTGCCGGCGCCGGAGGGGCCCACCAGCGCGACGGTCTCGCCGGGGGCGATCCGGAGCGACACGTTCTGCAGGGCCCAGGGATCCCTGGCGTCCTCCTGGTACCAGAACGACACCTCCTCGAACGACACCTCGGCCCGGACCGGGGTCGGCAGGGGCCGGGGATGGGGCGGGTCGGTGATGGACGGCTTGGCCTCGATGATCTCGAACACACGGGTGGCCGCGCCGACGGACTCCTGGTAGTTGCTGAAGAACGATGCCAGGGCTCCGACCGAGGCAGCGATGAAGATGGTGTACAGGAGGAAGCTCACCAACTGGCCCGCGGTCAGCGATCCCTGCAGCACCATGATGCCGCCCTGCCACAGCACCACGACGATACCGCCGAACGAGGCGAAGGTGATGACGCCGAAGAAGGCGCCGCGAATCCGGGCTCGCTTGAGCGCGGCCGTGACGACGGCTCCGATCCGGTCACCGTAGCGCACCCGCTCCGCCGGTTCCTGGACGAAGCTCTGGACCGTCCGGATCTGACTGAAGACCTCCTCCGCCTGGCCGCTGGCGGCAGCGACCTTGTCCTGGACGCCGGTGCTGATCCGGCGTAGCCGCCGGCCGAACAGCATGGCGGTGCCCACCACGAGAGGCACCACGGCCATGGTCGTCAGGGTCAGCCTGGGTTGCAGGAACACCAGGATGGCGACGCCCCCGACCAGACTCAGGATCTGACGGGAAAACTCGGCAATCTGGTGACTGAGGACGCCCTGCAG
>JBDHIK010000036.1:0-36658 GCA_039587475.1 Gemmatimonadota bacterium
GGGGGGGGGGGGGGGGGGGGGGGGGGGGGGGGGGGGGGGGGGGGGGGGGGGGGGGGGGGGGGACCCGGATTGGTACCGCAGCAACGCCGGGTACGCCACCGTCTGGAGGTAGCCGTTCAGCAGCACGGCGGCCAGGCAGGTTCGGTAGAACACCACCAGCGTCCGGTCGGCAACCGCTCGCGGAATGGCGGCAAAGACGACGGCCGTGGCCAGCGCCAGTCCCAGAAAGAGCAGGAAACCCGCATCGGGCCGGAACACGACCTGCAGCGCCACGACCGCGGCGACACACAGACCCATGATGCCGTACTGGGTGACGGTGTAGAACCGCGCCTGGCTCCGCCCGGCGATGCCGTGGATCCATTGAGCGGTGATGATGGCCAGGAACGGGAAGATCACGTTGGTGTAGTGCGGCAGCTGGAAGCGTGACGCCGAAAAGATCAGGAGCGTGACCAGCGCGCCCGAGAGGGTGTAGCACTCGGCGGCGGTCCGCCGCCGCAGGGCCCGGATGGTCAGACCTCCGAGTCCGGCATAGACCAGAACGCCCCAGGGGAGGAAGGCCCACAGCAGGGTATGGAGAAAGAACGTCGGATCGCCCTTCCCCTGAATGGGCCCGGTATTGAAGAAGCGGCCGAACTGACTGTCCCACAGGAACCAGCGAAGGCCGGACACCCCGGTGGTGTCGAACACGACCTTCTCGGGATGCAGATCGAACTGATAGTAGAGCGCATACAGCTCGGGCACCGTGAACAGGGCCGTGAGGAGAGCGGCCGCAATCCACCGGGGCCGGAGGAGACTGGGGAGCCGGCCGTCGAGCAGGGCCGCCCCACCGATGGCGGCCGCAATGGGGATGATGGTGAACAATCCCTTGGTCATGAGCGCCGCCGCCGCCAGCAGGCTTCCGAGCAACACGTTCCGGAACACGCGCTCACCACGGTCCACCAGGACGAAGTGGTAGGTCCCTCCGACGATGAGTCCGGTCAGGTACGGCTCGGCCCGGACGTCCGCGTTGGACAGGAACAGGTGCTGCACCGTCAACAGGACCAGGACGGCCAGCGCGGCAATGTCTTCCTGATACAGCCGGCGGGCCAGGAGCCAGGTGTAGGCAGCGGCCATCCCCGTGAACACCATGGCCGGCAGCTTGAAGGCGAAACTGTTGATGCCGAAGAGTTCGAAGCTCAGGGCCGACACCCAGAACTGGAAGTGCGGCTTGTCCAGCCAGTCGGCCCCGTTGCGGAACAGCTCGAGGTAGTTGTTGCGGAGGGCCATCTCCTTGGAGACGATGGCGTACAGCGCGGAATCCCCCATCGTGATGTCGGTCAGCAACCCGGACAGGTGGACGATCACCACCAGTGCCAGTGTGATACGGTAGGGGAGCGAGCGGGAGAGAGGCATGCGGCCCTAAGATAGCCCCCACCGGGGCCGTCCGCAGTACCTCCCGGGCATGGTAGGCGTCGCTACTCGGCGGGGCGCGACGACCAGCCGTTCACCATGAGCGATCGGGGCATCGCGCTGGAACCGCCCAGGAGCTGCAGGTCGTGGAAGGCGGTCGCGTGGAGCCACGGCAGGTCGTCGACACCGACTTCGACGGCGTCGGCCAGGAGAATGACGGCGCGGGTGGTGTCACCGCGGATGGCGGCGATGCGTCCCCGGTAGGCGCCCAGCGAACCACTGGCGCGGGCGTCCGGCGGCGGCAGCAGACGTTCGGCCTGGTCGTCACCAAGTCGGGCGGCGGACACCGCGGCCATACCACGATAACCGAAGCGTCCGTATTCCCCGGCCAGGGCGGCGAACAGCGCCGCCGACTCCTCCCAATGACCCAGGTCGTAGTGGGCCGACGCCAGCCAGTATCGGTGACGCCGCTCGCCGGGATGCAACTCCAGCTGCCCGGAGAACCAGACGAGGGCCTCTTCGAGCCTGGTGCGGCCTTCATCGGCCCAACCGTGGGCCTGAAGCTCCTCGCCCGCCACTACCATGGCGGCGCCCTGGGACCAGTAGGTCGTAGGAGGAAGGGACCGTGCGTCATCGATCATGGAGTCGAGCGCCGCCACGTCTCCCAGAGCGCCCAGGGCCCGGGCCTCCAGCGCCAGACCGATGCGGCGATCGGGGTACTGTCGACGCATGGTCCTGGCGGCCTCCAGTTCGCGCTCGTGCTCACCCAACAGGTGGAGCGCGTGCGTCATGACCAGCCAGTAGGCCGACCATCCCCGCATGGTCCCGCGGTCCGGTTCCAGCGATTCGAGCGCCGCCAGGGCCTCTGAAGGGCGGTCCATCTTGACCGCCACGTCGGCCAGGCGGTACACCGCTTCCGATCCTGGTGCGGCGGCCGCGGCCAGCCGTATGGCCGCCAGGGCCCGTGGCCCATCTCCGGCCAAGAACGCTTCGAGGAAGTCTGCCTGATAGCGGTGGTAGTCGCTCAGCTCGTTCTCGTGGCGCCGCACCATCGACAGCACGGAATCGACGGACTGGTACTCCCCGCGATTCCAGTGCGCCGTCGCCGCGTAGAGCATGGACACGATGAACGTCGAGTCCAGGTCATAGGCGCGGCGGAACTCCACGAGGGCCTCGCTGTAGTCCTGCTCGTTGTAGCGCTCCAGACCATGGTCGAAGGCCTGATAGGCAAGGTACAGGGGCGGGTGGCTCGCCAGCTCCGTGAGGGGTTGGAAGCGGGCATCGGTCAGAATGGCCACGGCGCCCTTGATCCGATCTCGCAACGTCCGGACGGCTACGTGGATCGAATCCCGTGAGGCCACCACGGCGGGCGGTGCGCCCAACAGGCTGCCTGATACGGCGTCGCTGATCTGGACCCGGAACTGGATGGAGTCGTTCACCAGATAATAGGAACCGGTGACGACAGAGGCGGCGCCGGTTTCCTCCAGAAGAACCTGCACCGGATCCACGGCCGCTCCGTTCAGCTGCCGGGACCGGATCAGGTCGGAGGCCTGGCGCGCGTTGGTCCAAGGCACCACCTCGACGGTGCCGATCTCCTGAAGGCCCTGGGTCAACCAGTCGCCGGCCATGCGTCCCCAGGTATCGAGGGCGGGATCGCCGGTCTCATTGGTGAACGCCGCTACCGCGACCGGTCCGGAGAGGCCACCCCCGGCCCCGCCGGCGCTTTCCGATGACCCCGGCCGGCCGACCATGACCGCCGCCACGCTGGTTGCCACGACGACAAGGGTCGCCAGGGCCAGCGGCAGGGCATGCCTGCGCACCGCCTCAGGAACCATGGCCCTGGAGGATACGACGAGAGAGTCCAGGGACTTGAGGATGATCTCGGCTCGATCGAGACGCCGGGCCAGATCGGGCTCCAGACACCGGTCGATGACTTGAGCCACTTCCGGGGCAAGATCGGGTCGGCGCTGCACCAGCACGTCGTAGGGTGTGCTTCCAGCCGGGAGGTTCCTGGGCAACTCTCCCGTGAGCATCTCGAAGGCCAGGAGGCCCCACCCGTAGAGGTCGGTCCGGTGATCGATGGCCAGCTCGGCCTGTTTCTGCTCCGGCGCCATGTAGGCCGGGGTCCCGATCGCGGCCCCGACCTGGGTGATCGTGTTCTGATCAGGGTCGGGCCGCAGCAACTTGGCGATGCCGAAGTCGAGGAGGTAGGCGTGCCGGCCGGCGCACCACACGTTGGAAGGCTTGAGGTCGCGATGGACCACACCCATGCGATGCGCGTAGGCCAACGCGTCCGCAATGTCCCGCAGCAACGACAACGCGTCGTTCAAGGCGAGCGGTCCTTCTCGCTCGATCCGGTCGGCCAGCGTCTCGCCCTCGATGTAGGGCATGACGTAGTACAGCAGACCATCGGCCTCACCGGAATCGATCAGACCGACGATGTGCGGATGGCCCAGGCGCGCTGCGACCTGTACTTCCCGCTCGAACCGGTCGGTACTCCACAGCGCCGCGACCTCGGGGTTCAGGAACTTCAGCACCACCGGCCGCGCGTGCTTGAGCTCCTCGGCCAGGAACACCGTGGCCATGCCCCCGCGACCCAGTTCGCCCTGGATTCGGTAACGGTCGGCCAGGAGGCCCCGGACCCGTTGGCCCAGCTCGTCCGGCCCCGGGGAGTCGGCGCCGGGCGGGGTCGCGGGAGACGGCGTATCGAGGATACCGCCCTGCGCCTCATGGGCGTCGATCATGCGGACGACCTCGTTCCGAACGGAGGCGTCGTCAGGACACGCCTCGACGAGCCAGGACGTTCGGTCCTGGGGCGGGCGCTCCAACGCCTGTTCGAACAGGTCCGCTACGCGGGACCACCGTGAATCAGGTGCCATCGTCGATTCCTGGGCGCGCGGCCGGGCGGGCCACGTCACGCGCCCGCGGGATAGATCTCCTGATGCAGCCAGGCGCGGGCCTTGACCCAATCGCGCTGAACCGTTCGTAACGTGACGCCGAGCACCTCGGCGATCTCCTTCTCAGTCAGTCCGCCGAAGAACCGGTACTCCACGACGGCCCGAAGCCGCGAATCTTGTTCCTCGAGACGGTCGAGGGCCGCGTCGAGCGCCAGAAGTTCCTCCGGCGGCACGGCGAGTTCCGCCTGGGCATCGCCGAGCGTGACGTGTTGCACCCCTCCGCCACGCTTGCCGGCCTGCCGGCGGCGTGCATGATCGACCAGGATCTGCCGCATGGCCCTGGCAGCGATCGCGACGAAGTGTGCTTTCCCCTGCCAGTCCACGTTGGCGGCGCCAAGCAGCTTGAAGTACGCCTCGTGAACCAGTTCCGTCGCCTGGAGGGTGTGGCCGGCCCGCTCTCCCGCCAGCGCCCGACGAGCCGCCCTCCGTAGTTCCTCGTACACCAGCGGAAACAACCGTTCCACGGCGTCAGGATCGCCTTCTTCCAGCAACTTGAGAAGTTGGGTGACTTCACCCGAAGGAGCCTGGTCCATGTCCACCGCTGTCCGAATAGCGTGAAGAGATCCTCAAATATAGGCAGCCCGGGGAGGACCGCGAGAGCCACCCGTGAGATGACGTGACCCGGCCCTGCGGGAGACACGTCATCTGTGCAACCTGTCCGCCCCGCGAGCGTCCCTAGCAATGACACCGTTGATGGATGCCGGTCACGACCCGGCCACGACGGCGTCCAGAACACGAACGGCGCGCGCCGGTTCGACATACTCGAACTCTTGACATGATGGAGGCGTTATGAAGGCGTCGTTGTGGTGGAGCGGAGCAACCGTTCTAGGACTCGTGATGGTATCGGTGTCAACGGCCGGGGCGCAACAGCAGATTGCCGACGCGAACAGGGTCGATCGCTACCGGATGTACGTCCTCGACGGAAACCGCAGCACGCTCGAAGGAGAGCGCGTCTTCCTGCTGGACACTCAGACGGGCGCCGTCTACCGGCGCATGGGCGGCGGCCTCCGATGGGCGCACTTCACGAAACCCCATGTCATCTCCCAGTTTCCCACCGGCGGTGACTGGCGCGAGCCGGAGTTCGAACTGTCGCTGGCCTCCTCGACGGACGCTGCTCCACGGCTTCTGCTGACGAACGTCAGCAGTGGGGCACGCTACACACGGAACCCGGACACCGGCGAGTGGATTCCGTTTCGACGTAACTAGTCACCGGGAGACTGACGTCACCATATTCGCGACCTCGTCACCCATGGTGGCGGGGTCGTTTTCGTTACCGCTGGCGTAGGGAATTCGATCCGGTTTAGTTGGGACACCGACAACCGAGGTCGACGTCTTGATTCCCTTGTGGCTGACCGCACTGGCAACCGGTCGTGCGGTGGTGTTCGCGCTCATCGTGTGGTTGGCGGCCGGTATCCTGCTGTTTCAAGTGGGGCCGTATCCGTCGCTGATAGAGCTGGGCCAGGGCCTGGACCCGCTCGACGAGCGGATGGGGTACAGCTGGCAAGAGGCCATGATCTACCTCGCCGTCCTGGGCGAGTCCGGTCGTGGTCTGTATCGGGTGTTCCTCGTTGCCGATATGGGAAACGCCCTTCTCATCGCCGCGACCTTCACCCTTCTCTTCACGTTTCTCGTCGACAAACTGAAACTGGGGCAAAGTGCGATCGCCTTGCTGGCCCTTCTCCCGTCCGTGGTCGGCGTGCTTGACCTCATAGAAAACACGCTCCTGATGATCGCCATAGGTCAATTCTCCGAAGTGTCACGAACGGTGATCGGCGCGGCCTCGTGGTCGACCCAGGGAAAACTGGGGCTCGGCATGGTTGCCTTCATGACCGCCGGGGTCGGACTCCTGGCGTGGTCGGTTTCAACGGTCCGGGCCCGGCGAGGCCCAGCTGATCCGCCGTCCGTTGACCGAGGGTAGTATCGCCACAGTGACGATGCCTGTAGGTCGCTTGTGGCACGGTTCAGCCTTTCATCATGAAACCCCGCTTAGCTTCCGTACCATACGAAATGTGCGCGTGAGCCAGTCCCCCAGCGTCATAGTTGGGTAGGCAGCTTGCGCGCACGGACCTGGCCGAGGTCCCATGACTCACAGCCGATGTCCATCAACACCGTAGACATGGCCCGTACTCAAGAGTGGGGCCACCGGCTCTTGGTCTTGTTGTTCGTGTGTCTCACGGGGTGCTCCGACCCCAGCGCCCTGATCGAACCCGTGTGGTCGGTCTCGGTCGTCCCCGGTGCGGATACGATCGTTGTGCCGTCGCAAGTTCGACTCTTGGCACACGTAACGGACGCCAACGGTGTCCAGTTGCCCGACCGCCGGGTCTTCTGGGTCAGTGACGACCCTCGGGTGGCCACGGTCTCACCGACTGGCCAACTGACGGCGCTGACGAGCGGGGTGGTCACCGTCACGGCGACGTCCGAAGACATCCAGGGGACCGCCGAGATCACCGTATGGGATCCGCTCCTGGCACTCACCGTTTCGGCATCAACCGGCTTCACCTGCGCGGTCGACATCCAGAACAGGGGCTTCTGTTGGGGCGGCAATGGAGGCGGGGTGCTCGGTCTCGGTATCAACTATGGATCCTATCCAGCGGCGACGGCTGTCAGCGGTGGTCTCTCGTTCAGCTCGATCGTGGGATTGGCTGATCACACCTGTGGTCTGGCGCTCAGCGGGGAGGCGTATTGCTGGGGGAGAAACCTGTACGGTCAAGTCGGCGACGGGACGACAGAGGACCGACTTGTCCCGACGCCGGTTGCCTCAGGGACGTTCCAGAGTCTCGACGGAGGCCACGAGATCACCTGCGGCACCGTCGCGGGATCGAACGCTTGGTGTTGGGGCTGGGGCTTCAGGCCGTCTCCCAGATCGACGTCTTTGCCGTACGAATGGATCACGGGTCACAGTTTTCTTCACAAGTGTGGTCTGACCGTTGACGGGTCGGCCTTCTGCTGGGGAAGAAACTACAGGGGACAGTTGGGCGACGGTACCAACGATTATCGGTCCTCGCCGGTACCCGTCGTCGGTGGCCATCGGTTCGCGACACTTTCGCTCGGCGATGATCACACCTGCGGCTTGACGACGTCGCAACAGCTCTATTGCTGGGGCGACAATAGCAATGGTGCCGTGGGAGACGGCACGACGATGAATCGATCGGTACCGACGGCGGTGGCGCCGTCCATGACGTTCACCATGGTCTCGGCCGGAGGATACCATACCTGCGCCATCGACAGTGCCCGGCTGCCTTACTGCTGGGGCTGGAACGGCGAAGGTGGACTGGGTGACGGCTCCCAATCATCACGGCACGTACCGACTCCCGTCGCCGGCGGACCGGATATGGTCTCCATCAGTGCGGGGCATGGACATACTTGCGGAATCTCGACTTCGGCATGGATATACTGCTGGGGCAGCAACTACGCTGGCGAGTTAGGCACCAATACGATCGGCGGTCAGGCGCTCACGCCTCAGCCGGTCGTCCTGTATCAGGAAGAGTGGTAGCCCGTCGTGTCCTCATCCCTTCGCCTCATCTTGACCGCCCTGGCCGCTATCGCTACCGCACTGGCCGGTTGCACTGAGGACCCTCTTGCCCCACCAACACGTGCGGTCCATACGGTCCAGGTGGAGGCTCCCTCTGATTCGCTCATCCTCGGTACGATCATGCGTCTCAAAGCGACGGCGTTGGACGATCAGGGAAAAAGCATTCCGGGCCGACCGGTGGCCTGGGGCAGCAGTGACACCGCGGTCATCCTGGTTGCGCCCACCGGAGACATCAAGACGGTCGGCCCTGGAACCGCCACGATTACCGCGCAAGTAGACCATGTCGTCGGGGCGGTCGATCTCACCGCCTTCGCCATAACGTTCGTGACCGTGGCGGCGGGAGGCAGACATGGTTGCGGTCTCAGCAACACGGGCGACGTCTACTGTTGGGGCGAGAACACCGTCGGTCAACTGGGCGTGGGCACCACGGACAGCGATCCGCACCCGTTGCCCCAGCGGGTGCCCAGCGCCACGACGTTCCGCAAGCTCTTCGTCGGACCGTTGGGGACCTGCGCCGTCGCCGACGATGACAACGCCTACTGTTGGGGCAACAATCTCGAGGGCCAACTGGGGACCGGGTCAACCGCGCTCGAGCTGAACGCCACGCCCATGGCTGGTGGCCGCACGTTCGACACCATTGCGTTGGCAAGCGACCACGGCTGCGGACTGACGACCGGAGGTGAAACCCTCTGCTGGGGGTCGAACGACTTTGGCCAATTGGGAGACGGGAGCCACGTATCGAGTGCTGTCCCAGTGGCTGTGACGATGAGCGAACAGGTGGTGGAGATCGCCGCCGGCTACGGCCATTCTTGTGCCGTCACCGCCCAGGGGAGCACGTACTGCTGGGGTGACGACGCCGGTGGCCAACTTGGCCACGACACGACCTACGCCAGCCTGGTTCCGGTCCCAATCACTCCCGATCCCGGCCTGTCCACACTCTCGGCGGGGCCCTCCCGAAGTTGCGGCCTTGATGCGGCTGGGACCACCTACTGCTGGGGATTCAAGCGGTTCCATCATGCCGGTTGGCGTGAACGCATCCCGACGGCGGAGGTAACCACCATACCACTCACGACAGTGTCCGAAGGATGGGAGCACAGTTGCGGCCTCACCGCCCAAGGGGAGGCCTATTGCTGGGGGGCCAATACGTCCGGACAACTGGGACACGGGGTGATTGGTGACCAAAACGTGAACTACCGGGCTCGACCGGTCGTGGGAGGCCACACGTTTCGGAGCATCGATGCCGGCGGGTTCCATACGTGCGGCATCACCACGACGTGGGAAGCACTGTGCTGGGGTGACGACCCGAACGCCACCGGTAACTCGTCGGCCCCCCCCGGAACGGCGACCGCAGTCCCCACTCCTGTTTCCGGGGGACACACATTCGTGCACGTCGCTGCCGGGTCCTTTTCCACCTGCGCCATCGATGCCAGCGGCGCGGCCTACTGTTGGGGGTACGGCGCCCTCGGGAACCCGGCATTCAGTCCACCGCAGAGTAGTCCGGTCCCGGTTGTCGGGGGGGTCGTGTTCCAATCTCTGGATTTCGACGGGTCCCAGACCGCGTGTGGATTGTCCACCGCAGGTGAGGCCTATTGCTGGGGATCCGCCTTTCGCGGAGCGCTGGGCGACGGCCGGCTCTCGGGCGAGAGCCTGGTGCCTGTCCCCGTATCCGGCGGACACACGTTTTCCTCGTTATCCGGCGGGCGATACCGCTCGTGTGCCCTAACGCCATCGGGTGAAGCCTGGTGCTGGGGGGAGAACCTCAATGGCGCCAATGGCGACGGCACTACTCAACACAGTGCCGTGCCGGTGCGGGCCGCGGGCGGCTGGAGCTTTCGCGAGATCGCACCGGGATCGAGCCATACCTGCGGCCTCACTACCGCGGGAAGCACTCTGTGTTGGGGAAACAACTACTCGGGGCAACTGGGGAACGGGGTGACCACCGACAGTCCGATTCCAGTGGCGGTCGTCACCACGGAGACGTTTGGTCAGATCGGCGCCGCGTGGCGGTCGACCTGCGGTATCGCCACGACCAATAGGCTGTTCTGCTGGCCTTCGGGCGCCAGCGGACACCCCGGTCCCTACCCCACCAATCTGGTGTTTCAAGCGATCAGCATGAGCTTCGGCCGTACCTGTGGAGTCACCACCATCGGGACGGCATACTGTTGGGATGAATCGAACCCCGATCCCTCCCGGGTGCATGCGAGCTTCATCTTCGCCTCCGTAGGTACAGGGACCTCCCATACCTGCAGCATGAGTACCACCGGGACCGCCTACTGTTGGGGTGACAATTGGAAAGGGAGGTTGGGAAACCCCCACGGCATGGGCGGCATCGTGCCGGACCCCATCCCGGTGCTGGGACAGCTGCCGCCAAACTAAGAGCCTCTCCCCTCCGTCGCAGGTCGGTTCGACCCCATCTTCAACGCTCCGTTCTCCTGATCCGTATACGATGTGGCATCCGAACACACACCGTTGCAGGAGATCGAGTCATGCGCATCCGAGATACCCTTGGGGCCTTCCTGGCCCTAGCCGCCGTCGCCGCAGCCCCGGCCTTGGCCCTGGCCCAGAATCGCGGCGCCATGATGGCCGAACGCCAGCAGGCCTTTACCGATACCGTTGTTGTCCAGTTGGCCCTCCCCGAGGAGCAGGAACAGGCCTTTCGCGCCATCATGGCCGAACAACTGGAAGGCATGCAGGCCCTCTTCAAGGAGTATGAGGGACGCAGAGATCCCCAGATGCGTGAGGACGCGATGGCTATTCAGGCCGAGACCGACGAGAAGCTCGAGGCCATTTTCACCGAAGAACAGATGGCCAGATTCAACGAGATGCGAGACGCGCAGCGCGCCCAATTCCGCCAGGGCCGCCAGCCGCCGCCGCAAGGCTAGCATCGCGGCCATCGGACGAGGCAGGAGGAAACCATGATCAACAAACTCACATCACTCGCGATGGCTGCCGTGCTCATGGCAGCCTGCGCCCAAGACACGACGATTCCCAACGAGGCCGATGCTCAAGTCGTGACGCCTGCCAACCAGCAGGTCATGCCGGGTCGATTCGGCATGTTCCAACGGCTGCGTGAGGAGGGGGACTCTTTGACCCTGGCGTTGCTCGATAGAGCCGAGGAAGCGAGACAAAATGCTCGCGAAGCGTATCGGTCAGGAGACACCGCGACAGCCCGCATCAGCCGCCTGGAAGCCCGGGGCTATATGCACACGGCGGTCACGCGAACGTTCCCCGAAATGGCCCAGCAGATGGAAGGGTGCCGTGCCCAGGAGGCGGTAGGTTCGTGCGGCATGAACGCGAGAGGGAATCGGGGGGCCGGCGGCGCGGCGCAAGACCGTGGCATGCGCTCGTGCCAAAATCAGGAATCCACGGGTGCCTGCGGCATGGACCGAATGGACCGCCGCGGCATGGCCGGGGCGGCAGGGGGCGGTGGCATGATGGGGGGCCAGGGCCGTCGGGCTGAACGGTGGTCACAACTCCGGGCCGAGGCTGATGATTCGAGCTTGGCCCTACTCGATCGGGCCGCGGAGGCCAGAGACGCTGCCCGAGCGGCGCTCAGGGCCGGCGACGAAGAGGAAGCCAAGGCCAGAATGCAGGAGGCTCGCGACGCGATGCATGCGGCGATGGTGCGAACCGATCCCGAGATGGCGGACCGCATGCAACAGCAGCGGGGACAGCGGATGGGCAAGGGGCGACGCGGCATGAGCCGGCGGTAGGGAAGGCACCGGCCTGCAGGGCCCTCAGCCCGGGAAGCGAGCGTCCGCTTCCCGGGCATTTTTCATCCACAGGGTACGAACGTCAACTGCGATAGCGCAGCGTCCGCGCCGTGATGGGGTTTTCGAATGGCGTGCCGTCCCGCCGTGACTGCAGGTAGTGTTGCTTGAGCCGATAGTACCACTTGGCCTGCGTATCCGCGTCATCGATGAGAATGAGCGGCGGATCGTAGGCCAGCCCTTCCTCCTGTTTGATGACGACATCACGGTCCTGCCCCAGAAACGTCCGCGCCATGCGCTGTACGATCGGCCGCAACAGCCCCAGGAACGGCACGGTCCAGTAGATGAACTGATTGACGACCGTCGTCTCTTCCGTCACGGGGGTGATGGCGGTGAACGCCACGACGCTGTGCCGGTCTCCCTTGATGTGTTCGATCCGGATACCGGGCAACTCGAAGGTGATCTGGGTCGTGACGTTCCGGCCCAGGAGGCGGTAGGGCCGTCCTCCCTGCTTCAGTTCGTGGCGTTCGAGCTGGAATCCCAATTCGGTGGCCACGTAGGACTTTTCCTTGACGCGCGGCTGGCGCGAACGCTTCTGCCACCACCACGACGTATGCACGTAGCCCAGGTGCGTCGGGTCCATGAGGCCGACCACGGCATGGTCCACGTCGCAATCGAAGTCCATGGCCAGTGAGATCTGGGGGGAGCGGTCTCCGACCCCGGGGAGGCGTGGCACCTCCGGCAGCCGCTCGGGCACCGGGATGTCCTTCCCTTCCGGCATGAAGACCCAGACGTTGCCTTGCACCTCTCGGCACGGGTAGGCCGTCACCCCGATCCGGTCGATATGCAGCTGCTGATCGGGCGTGAGGGAGGGAATCCCGCTGCAGCGTCCCGTTTCGGTGCCGAACAGCCATCCATGGTAGCAACATTCCACGTCCTGTCCGACGATGCGGCCATGGTGGAGGGGGATACCGCGGTGCGGGCAGATGTTCCGCAGCGCAAAGACGGCCCCGTCCGGCCGGCGCCCCACCAGCACCGGGTCGCCCAGCAGGGTCATCCCCACCATCTGGCCACGCCGCAGATGACGGCCGGGCTTGGCCAGATACCAGAAACCGCGCAACAGAGCCGTCATCCGGGGCCTCCACCCACCGCCACCTCCAGCTTCGCTTGCCGCTGCCTCAGGGCACCGGCTGCTCGCGCTTGCGCAGGAGGAACATGCCCTCCCGCATGCTGCTCACTACGATGACGCCGCTGGCGAAATAGGGGTAGTTGCTCCACGACCCCGAGAATCCAGGAATGTCGTCACCGAACGGCACGGTATCGAAGTACCCGACCTCGACCGGAGCGGTGGGATCGGAGATGTCGATCACCCGCATCCCGGCGACATAGTTCGACTGGTACATGTAGCGACCCTGGATATACAGATTGTGGTCGCTGGCGCTGGTCTCGCCCATGTACTCGGTGGCCAGCACCGGGTCGTCGAGATCCTCGATGTCCCACACGAGGGTGCGGGTCTGCGGCGCGGTGCCGGACAGTTCGTCGAGCTCGTCGCCCAGGAAGAAGTACCGGTGATCGTCCGACACCCACCCCTGATGGGCGTAGCCCACGTTGGGATAGGCCGCTTGCGACAACGCCACTGGATTGTCCTTGTCCGAGATGTCGGCGATGGACAGCGCCGTCTCGTTGGCCCCGAAGCAGATCTCCTTGTCGCGGTGCGCCTCGTCTGGACCCTGGTACACGATACACTGCGCGTCGTGGCTATAGCCCGTGCCGGCGTTGCCGGTGTTGGGATCCGAGAAGCACCCGGCGAACGTCGGGTTGGCCGGATCGTCCTGCAGGTTCATCATGTGGAGCCCGCCGCCGCAGGTCTCGCCACCGGCGCTGGCGCCCACCACGTAGGCAAAGCCGGTTTCCTCGTTGACGACGATGTTGTGGGCGCTGGCGATCTTGTCGTAGGTGTTGGTCGGGGTGAAGGTGACCGGGGCGCCCTCGACGCTTCGCAACTGGGTCAGGTCGAAGATCTGGACGCCGTGTTGCCCGGAGGCGTCGGCCACGATGTACGCGTGATTCCCACAGATTGGCCGGGGAACCCTCGGTCCTCGGCAACTCGCCGAGATACACCGGATGCCCGGGGTCGCTGATGTCCACGAAGGTCATGGCGTCGGTGCGCCCGACCAGCGCGTACTCCTTGCCGGTCTCGGGATCGGTCCAGCCCCACACGTCGTTCAGCATGACGCCGCGGTCGGCGCCCAGGTCCGCGGCCGGCACGAAGGCGACGAGATCGACCTGGGAACACGTCCAGGCGGCGCTGCGGCCCTCCTCACAACGGCGCTCCTCGCCGGTGATGGCCATGATGCCCGCGCCCGGATCCACCAGCTCGGCCGACTCGGTCCAGCCGTCGGCACCACGTTCGAAGACGAAGCCGACACCGGTGAACATGTCACCGGCCGGCGCACCCATCACCGCCAGGTCGCCATCGGCCGACACCGCACCACCGAAGAAGCCGCCGAACCCGGTGACCTTGACGGTCAACTCCTGCGCGTGCGCCAGGGAGTCACCGGCAAAGCGAAAGACGTGCACCGCCCCGGCCAGCCCACCGGTGGTCGGTGCCCCGACCAGCAGGTCGTCCCCGGTCACCGCGATGGTCGACCCGAAGAACGATTGCGGCTGCGGCGTCTCGAGCGCCAGCGTGTGGACCGGGGTCCAGGCGCCAGCATCGTCCGACCGGTACATCAGCACCGCACCGGCCCCGCCGTTGGCCCCGGGGGCCGCCACCATGGCACCGCCCTCGTGCAGCAACACGGCGGCTCCCTGGGTCACCATCCCCTCGGCCTCGGAAGCCAGGGTGGCCCGCAGGACGAAGTCGTGCACCTCCATATCCATGGCGAAGACATAGGCGGCACCGGCCTGGAAGGCCGGCGGCGGTCCGAACAGCGAGGTGGCGCCGCCCGGGCCGGGAGCCCCGACCAGCACATTGGGACGACTGAACGACAACGCGGCTCCGAACCGGGCCCCTTCCTCGAGGCCTTCGGGGGCCATGGTATGTCGGACCCTCCAACCATCCTCCTCGTGGCGGCCGAACACGTAGACGATCCCACGCCCGCCGTCGTGCCCCGGCGCGCTGACGATGGCCATGTGGCCGTGGGCGGCCACCGCCGTACCGAGAGATCCGGTCTCACCGGCGTCGTCCGTCGTCAGGGTCGCGGCCAGGTCCCATGCCCCACCTTCGGTGCGCTGGTACACGTAGGCCGCGCCGGCACCGCCACGGGCCTGAGGGGCGCCCACCACGAGCATGTCGCCCGCCACCGCCAGACTGGCCCCGAAGCCATCGCTTTCTCCTTCATTTGGAGTGACGATGTTCGCCAATTCGGTCCAGGCCCCGTCCGCCCCGCGACGGAACACGTGGACCCCGGCCGCGCGGGAGGGAGGCATGGGGAAGCCGGGAAAGACGCCGGGCCGACCGACGTAGACATCCTCTCCACTCACCACGACCGCGGACGAGAATCCGATGATTCCCGATCCCGGAAAGTCACCGACGACCGACTGGGCGGCCACCGGAGTGACCGCTGCGGCAAGGAAGCCAATCGAGACCAGCATACGAGCCATCATCACTGTTCCTCTGCTATGGAAACGCCAGGAAGTGCTTACGGAGGCCGAATCTTATCCGGCCGGGGGTGGCCCCGCCAGTGAGGACCGGGACGGTGGGAAAGCCGAGCCTGGTCCTCCCGTACTCGCGTGTCGCGGTACCGGGTGCACAAAGCCAAGGGGTCCCGGCCGTCCCTGTCACCGTAGGAAAAGCCGCTGGCTTCGAGCGCCCGCGCATCGCCGGGCAACCTCCCGAGACGCCGGAGGAGGCCTTCCAACCCTTTCGGCCCACCCCCCATCCAACAGAAGTACCCCGCGGCGCCTGCAACCAAGGTGGTTCGGGCGTCGTACTGCTACAAAACCAGCATGGAGCCAACGTGAACAGCTTCGGCCAGGACCTCCAGCACGCCATCCGCTCCCTGACCAAACGACCCGCCTTCACCGCCCTGGTGATCCTGGTGCTGGCCGTCGGCATCGGCGCCAACAGCGCCATCTTCAGCGTGGTCAATTCCGTCCTGCTGAAGCCGCTGCCCTACGACCGGCCGGACGAGCTGGTCATGATCTGGAGCAAGTGGAGCAACTTCGACAAGACCTGGCTCTCCGAAGCCGAGTACCTGGAGTATCGGGAACAACCGCAATTCCGCGATGTGGCCTCATTCGCCAACTTCGGCCAGTTCACGCTGACCGGGGACGGCGAGCCCGAGAGTGTGGACCGGGCGTTCATCACGGCAAACCTGCTGGAGACATTGGGCGTCCGGCCGCTTCTGGGGCGGACCTTTACCGCCGAAGAAGACATCCCGGGCGGTCCGGACGTCGTCATGCTGAGCCATGACCTCTGGACCCGGCGCTACGGCAGTGACCCTAGCCTGGTGGGGAGTACCATCCTGGCCGACGGCAACGCCGTGACGGTGGTCGGCGTGCTCCCCAAGGACTTCCGCCTGCCGCTGGAGCACCAGCAGGCGTTCCCGTCGCAGATCTATCTCCCGATGCAGTTCGATGAAGCCAATCCGAACCGTGGCAGTCACAGCTATTACGGGGTGGCGCGATTGACCCCGGCGGCCAGCGCCGAGCAGGCGACCGCGGCGCTTGGAACCCTGGCCCAGCGCTGGACCGAGGACGGGCTCTACCCGGTGGACATGGCCTTCACGGCTTTCGCGATCCCCATCGCGGACGAAGTGACCGGTGACATCCGGGCACCCCTGATGATCCTGCTCGGGGCGGTGGGCCTCCTGTTGCTGATCACCTGCGCCAACGTGGCCAACATCCTGCTGACGCGGGCGGATGGCCGACAGCGCGAAATGGCGGTCCGGGCCGCGCTGGGTGCCGGCAAGGGCCGGTTGCTCCGGTTGGTCATGAGCGAGGCGCTGGTCCTCGGGGCCGTGGGCGGCGCCATCGGGCTGGCCCTGGCGGCCGGGACAGTGACACTGATCGCCGCCACGGCCCCCGACATCATTCCCCGGGCGGCGTCGATGAGCGTCGATCTCCGGGTGCTCGGGTTCACGGCGGTGGTGGCGGTCGCGAGTTCGCTTCTGTTCGGCGCCATGCCGGCACTCAATCTGTCTGCCCTGAGCCTGGTAGGAGCACTGAAAGACGGTGGGCATGGGGCCAGCGGCCGCCGCGGCCGGGCCCGCTCCCTCCTCGTGGTGTCGGAGATGGCCCTCGCGGTGATGCTGGTGCTCGGCGCCGGGCTCCTGGTCCGGAGCTTCGTCAAGCTGGTGCAGGTGGACCCCGGCTTCACGGCCGACCGCATCCTGACCCTCCGGGTGACCCTGCCCCGGGCGACCTACCCGGAGAACGGCGATCTGGTGCAATTCTTCGAAACCGTTCGCCATCAGGTCCGGGAGGTTCCCGGAGTCACCGAGGTCGGCTTCGTCCGGAGCCTCCCCCTGGCGCACGACATCGGCGACGCCGGCTTTGCCATACAGGACAATCCCGTTCCACAGGGCCAGCAGGGGCGTCAGGCCGACTGGCAGGTGGCGACCCCGGGCTACTTCGAAGCGATGGGCATGCGGCTGGTCGCCGGGCGCTTCTTCGACGAGACGGACACGGAGGACGGCGTTCCCGTCATGCTGCTGAACGAGGCCCTTGTGGCGGAGTACTTCCCCAACGAAGACCCCATGGGCAAGCAGGTGCGTGCCGGAGGCGGCCAGGCTCCGTGGCGTACCGTCGTGGGCATCGTCGGTGACGTCCGCCACCACGGGCTGACCCGCCCGGTCAAGCGCAAGTGGTACGTACCCCACACCCAGTTCGGCAGCGTGTTCGGACGGACAAGGAACAGCATGACCATGACGGTCATGACGGCGGGCGACCCGCTGGCGGCGCTCCCGGCCATCGAGCGTATCATTCGCGGTCACGACCCCAACCTCCCGCTAACCCAGGTCGCCAGCATGGAGTCGGTCATGGGCGCCGCGGTCAAGGAACAGCGTTTCACCACGCTCCTGATGGGTGGCTTTGCCCTGCTGGCACTGGGGCTGGCCGGGGTAGGCATCTACGGCGTCATCGCCTACTCGGTGAGTAGCCGGACCCAGGAAATCGGCATACGCCTGGCACTCGGCGCCGACCGGGCCATGGTGCGGCGCCTGGTCATCCGGCAAGGCATGGCTCCGGCGCTGCTGGGCCTGGCGCTGGGGCTCACCGGGGCCATGCTTCTCAGTGGGGTGATGACGGGGGTGCTCTATGGGGTGTCGCCCCTCGACCCGGCGACGTTTGCGGCCATTCCGGTGGTCCTGACGGTCGTGGCCTTCCTGGCCACGATCGTACCGGCCCAGCGGGCGACGAAAGTGGAACCGATCCGGGCGCTCAAGTACGAATGACCGACTGACGGACTACGAATCGAGGTGCAATGAAGGCGTTCGGGCGCAGGGAGTCCGGACGCCTTTTCTTCCTGGGCTAGTCCATCTTCCAGAAGCTGATGCCGCCGGCCTGCTTGCCGACGTCCGCCGTGGCCACCGTTTGGTAGGAGTCAAGGTCGATGACCTCCACGGTGCCAGGCTGGCCGCCGATGCCCTCGACGGTACTGAACGCGTAGCGCCCGTCCGGAGTCACGATGACACCGTGCGTGACCTTGCGGCTGCTGGCGACTTCGGCCACTCGCTCCCCGGTCTCCAAATCCCACACCCCGACGGCGGCTTTCCCTTTGAGCGTGGCGACGAGTCGTCCGTCGGGCGTGAGGTCCATGTTGTAGGGAGCGCCTTGGGCCTCGAAGGTTCGCGTGACGTCCCACGCTTCGAGATCCACCTCGAGGATGCGCTGGCCCTTGTTGCAGGCGACGTAGAGGAGCGCGCCGTCTGGCGTCGGGGTCACCCAGGTGGGCGAGCAGACCCCGCCCTGGCCGTACTCGGCCAGAGCAAGCCTGCGGCTCACCTCCAGCGCGTCGACGTCGATTTCCACCAGCGCGTGGTCGACCATGCAGGCGGAGTAGTGACGCCGTCCGTCGGGGCTGAAGCGCGACCCGTGCGGCATGGTGCAGGTCTCGATCTGCGCCAGTTCCGTCATGGTTTCTGGTTCCACCACCGACACCGAGGACGGCACCTTGTCGCCGTGGAAGTCGCTGTTGGCCGCGAACACCAGCGCGCCCCCCGGACCGGTGGACACGGTGGAGGGGAACATCCCCAGGGTCGTCGCGGACAGCGCCGTGTCGACGCCGGTGGCATAACGGGTCAGTGATCCAAAGGGGAACCCGTGCCCCAGGGTGAGGTACCAGTAAGCGCCGGACGGATCGACGAAGACGCCGTGCGCTCCCTCGATTTCCGCGGGCCACACGCCGACCTGGATGACCTTCTCGACCGCCAGGCCCTGCCCCGGCGTGAACCGCATGAGGGACACCTGGTCGTCCGATTCCGAGGCGACGTAGAACAGGTAGGATTCCTGTGCAACGCCCGCCGAACTCACGGCGGGCGTCAACAACAGGAACGCGACCAGAAGCCGCAGCGACATTACGGCGTCGCCGGTTCGGGCGTCACGATATTCACCGCCCAGAGGCCGCTGTTGTAGTCACTGAAGAACAGGTTGCCCTTGTAGGGCTGGGGACCCCAGACGAACGGCGCGTTGGGGACGTAGCCCTCGGGATCGTAGGAATTGTAGTGGGCGATCTCCCGGCCCTGGCTTCCCAGGTTGCCCTTGAGCTCCCCGGAGATGTCCACCACCCGCAGGCCACCGTTATAGAAGGCCGCGTACAGCATGTCGTCCTCGATCCACAGATTGTGCGATCCCGCCTCGGGCACTTCGTAGCGGGCCACTTCTTCCGGATGTTCCGGATCGGTGAAGTCGACGATGTGGATGTATCCCGACATCCGCCCCGGGGCTGACGGCTGGCCGTCGAACCCGCCTCGGCCGATTTCGTCGCCCATGAAGACGTAGAATTTGCCCGTGGGGCTCTGGTACGGGAACGCGGCGTGGGTCGCGCCCCGGTAGTCGGCGTACTGCGCGAACTTGACCGGGTTGGCCGGGCTGCCGCCGGCGACGCCGTTGCCGACGTCGATGAGGACCACGCCGTCCGACCAGTTGGAAGTGTAGGCGATACCGTCCACGATCCAGATGTCATGGATGGCGTGCCCCGGCGTGTCGAGCTCGAAGCGGCCCACCCGCTGCGGATTGGTGGGATCCTCGATATTGATGACGTCGAATCGCCGGCCGTTGTTCACGGCGTAGACGTGCCGCTCGTAGATGAAGACGTTGTGAACGCCGCCGGTCAACTCGTCATCGAACGTCGAAAGAATCGAGACGTCGCGGGGATCGGTCACGTCCACGATCACGATGCCGTTCTTCCGGTCGGAGGCTCCCTCACGCGTGATGACGGCCACGGTGCCATCGGCGGTCAACTTGACGTCGTTGGTGGTGCGCGCGTCGACCACGATCGAGTCGGTCATGACCGGGTTGGTCGGATCCGTCACGTCCCAGAAATACGTCGCGCCGGCGGCGCTGTGGGTGCCGGTGATGGCGTAGTCCCGGCCATCGACACCCTCCCAGATCCACAGGTCGGAGGTCGCGACGTCGGTGACCGGGGCGCGGCCGATGAACTTGACCTCGCGTGAGGCGTGACGCGGCGTGATCTGGATGGTGTACGAAGCGGTGTGCCCCGCGGCCATGGCGACCACGGTGTAGATGCCGCCCTTCTCGGCGACGAAACGGCCCTTGGTGTCGATTTCCGCCACCGGAGACTGGGCCACCACCGTGTCCTCGGGCGTGGCGAGGAGCGTGTACTCGTAGGGAACGTCAGAGATGGGCTGGCCGTCCCCGTCGAGGGCCTCGAGGGCGAAGTGGATCACGTCGCCGGTCTGCCCCATGTCGGCACTGGCGTTCAGGGTCAGCGACCGGATGGGATCGGGCTCGACCATGTAGCTCACGTCCGCCGACACCCCTTCCGCCATCGCGGTGATGGTGACGTCGCCGGCGGCCTGGGCCGTGACCACGCCGAAGCGGTCCACCGTGGCAATCGCGGGGTCGCTGGAACTCCAGTCGACCAGCACGTCGCGCTTGTCATCCGCCGTGTCGTAGACCCGGGCTCCGTGACGAACCACCGAGCCCACGAAGAGCCGCGGCACCTCTCCGGTCATGGCCACTTCGCGTAACGGGGGATACGCCACCGTCACCGTGATCTGCTGGAACAGCCTGGGTTCGCGCACGAAGGCGAAGACGGTGTACTCACCGCCCTTCGAGGCCTGCAGGTGCCCTTCGCGTGATACCGCCAAACGGCCACGGGCTCGCGAGAAGTACAGCACGGGCACGTCCATGACGTTGCCGGCCGAGTCGTAGACGGTGGCCTGAAAGGTCAACTCCTCGCCGCTCTGGAGCTCCGCGGCGGTGGGAGAGACCTCGAGTCGTGCGCCGGTGGCCTGGTCCTGGGCCAGCGCCGGGACGGCCAGGGCCACCAGGGCGAGTCCGAGTGCGTATTGCTTCATCGTGCGGAGTCCTTGCTGTGGGTCAGGCTGGAAAATAGGGCCTGAGGCGGGAATCGCCAGCGGGAGGAGAAACGCGGACTGGGTCAGGGTGAGGCTCCAAAGCGGCCAAGGTGGCGCTCCGGCGCAGGCAGACGTCCCAGCTCCGGCCCATCACTCTGAGCAGTGATCAGGCGACGCAGCCCCAGGATTCCGCCTCGTCGTTGGCGACGGCCCTGCGGTGAGATTATCTTTCTTAGCCATTCCAAGTCCAACCCGGAGTTGAAGTTATGCAGTTTATTGCACCCCTGGCCAAGCGCTTGGCCCTCGTCGCCCTGGGCGGCCTGTTGATCCTCGGCTGTAACGAAGTCACCGACCCGGCGGGGCCGGCCGGCGGCGGTGGTACCGGCGGCGGGACCGGTGGTGGCGGCGGTGGCACGCCCGGGATTCCCTCGATCCGGGTCCTTCTGACCGATGCGCCTTCGGACATGATGGACAGCGCCGTGGTCTACATCTCACAGGTGTACCTGCAGGGCGGCGACGGGGGCCGGACCGTCATCAGCGACAGCGCCATGTCGTTCGACTTGCTGGTCCTGCAGAACGGCGTCACCGCAGAGTTGGCCGACAGCGCCATCCCGGTGGGCGAGTACGAGCAACTCCGCATGATCGTGGATTCCGCGCGCGCCGTGCTCAAGGCGCCCCTGACGTTCCGGGACGGAAGCACGACGGCCAGCATGAGGGTGCCGAGCGGCAACACGTCCGGACTCAAGGTCAAGTTCGACGGCCCCATCGTGGTCGACTCCGGCGAGGTCGTCGTGGTCATCGATTTCGACGTGTCCCGGAGCTTCGTCTTCCAGGGCCCCCCGCGGGCGCCCAGAAGCGTGTCCCTCAAGCCGGTCATCCGCGGCACCTACCGTGACGTCGCCGGGTCGATCAGCGGCACCGTGACACCGGCCGGCGCCAAGGCCCAGCTGTTCGCGATCCGCAATGGCAACGACACGGCGCGGACCACCTTCGCCGACACCCTGACCGGCGCCTACACCCTCCAGTTCATGCCCCCGGGCACCTGGACCGTGGCGGCGAGCGCTGACGGGTACGCCGACGAGCAGGTCGACAACGTCATGGTCGGCGAATCGCAGGTGGTGACCGGGATCGACTTCACGCTGGCACCCAACGGATCGATCAGCGGGACGGTGAGCCCGGCGGCGGCCATGGCGACGCTGTACGCCATCGACGGCACCGATACGCTGGCCATGGCGACGGCCGACGGCACCAGCGGCGCCTACACCCTCGGTGGGCTCCTCCCGGGGACCTACACCGTGGCGGCGAGCGCCGTCGGGTACGGCGACGAGCAGGTGACCGGCGTGACGGTGAACCCGTCGGAGGCCGTGATCAACGTCGACTTCACCATGACGCCCAACGGATCCATCAGCGGCACCGTGATGCCGGACACCAGCATGGCCACGCTGTACGCCATCATCGGCACCGACACCTTGTCGACCGCGATGGCTGACCCCACGACGGGGGCCTACACCCTGGCCGGCCTGTTGGCCGGGACCTACACCGTCGCCGCCGAAGCGACCGGCTTCCAGCCTGGGCAGGTCGACAACGTGCAGGTAATGGCGTCCGAAGCGGTGACGGGAGTGGACATCACGCTGTCCCCGTAGCCGGCCTGGCTGGTCAACTCGGGACCAAAACGGCGCCCCCTGGGGCGCCGTTTTGGTCCCGAGAGCCACCACGCCTTGTGACCAAACTCACGGTGGG
Source organism: Gemmatimonadota bacterium (assembly GCA_039587475.1). Classification (GTDB taxonomy): domain Bacteria; phylum Gemmatimonadota; class Gemmatimonadetes; order Gemmatimonadales; family GWC2-71-9; genus N074bin45. Next base: position 22,814 of record JBDHIK010000036.1, read on the forward strand.
CACGACCTCCCGGGCGTTACACTCGGGAGCAGAGCCCCCTACCAGACACCTGTGTACCCGAGGACGCACCAATGATTCGAACGATACGCCGGATGTGGCCCCTGATCGCCGTGGCCCTGTTCCTTGCGGCCTGCAGCACCGATCCGTCGGAAACGGGCCGACTCACCCTGGTCCTCACCGATGCTCCGGCCCCGGAACTGGATAGTGCGCGGATCTACGTCTCGCGCAGCTACGTCATCGGCGCCGGCGGCGAAGTCACCATCACCGATACCGCCGCGGTCTACGAACTGCTGGACCTGCAGAACGGGGTCACCGCGCTGCTCGGGTCCCAGGATCTCACCGCTGGGGATTACTCCCAGCTGCGCCTCGTGGTGGACTCGGCTCGTGCGGTCCTCACCCCACCACTCACCTTCAGCGACGGCAGCAGCGGGGCCGACCTCAAGACGCCGAGCGGGGGTACGTCCGGCATCAAGGTGAACTTCTCCGGCCCCATCCAGGTGGTTCCGGGCGAGACCGTCCTGGTGGTGGACTTCGACGTGGCACGGAGTTTCGTCCTCCAGGGACCGGCCACAAATCCAAACGGTATCAGCTTCAAGCCCGTCATCCACGCCGTGGCGATGGACGTGGCAGGATCGATCAGCGGGACCGTCACTCCGAACACCTCGCGGGCCATGCTGTACGCCATCGGGAGTGGAGGGGACACGGTGGCCTCGGCGCTGGCCGACTCGCTGACCGGGGCCTACACCCTGTGGTTCCTCCCCCCGGACACCTATGACGTGGACGCCGAGGCAGCCGGCTTTCAGGCGGCCAGCATCGGCGGCGTGGTGGTGGGCCCGGCCCAGGCGGTTACCGGGGTCGACTTCACCCTGTCGCCCTAGGCGGCGGGAGCGTTCTGTGCAGCACCCGGCGGCGCCTCCCCGAGGCGCCGCCGCTCGTTTCGGGACTGGGCTGGCGCCAGGGGCCGGCGAGTCGCATGTTGTCGTCGTTCCGCGGTGCATGGTAGAGACCCACTGGGAGAGCTGATCATGGAAAAGACGGACGTCACCGACGTCGCCGCGCGCGACGGCATTCTGGCCACCAACGGGCGGTTCATGGCCCTGGTCGGCGCTGGAGACGCCTCCGGGCTCGCGGACCTGTACACCGAGGACGCGGGACTCTACCCGCCGCATCGGGCCATGATCACCGGGGCCGGTGACATCGTCGCCTTCTGGCAGGGCGCCATTGACATGGGCTTGCGGGGCGCCAGGCTGGAGACCGATGAGGTCGACAACGAGGGTGACACCGCCATCGAAACCGGCCGGTACCGGCTGACCGCTGCCGACGGCTCCGTCGCGGATGAGGGGAAATACCTGGTCGTGTGGAAGCGGGTGGACGATGCCTGGTTCATCCACCGGGACATCTGGAACACCAGCCTGGAGGCCTGAGCGCCCCAACGCGGCCGCGGCGCCGATACCGGCACCTCACGATAACGAGGGCCTGCATCCGGCTACCGGGTGCAGGCCCTCTGACGTGGGACCACGGCTTGGCCGCGGCCTAGTTGATGCCGAGCAACTCCACCTCGAACACCAGGGTCGACTCGGGCCCGATCCTCGGTGGCGCGCCCTGCGGCCCATAGGCCCACTGGGGTGGAATGACGATCCGGTAGGTGCTCCCGACCGACATGAGTTGCAGCGCCTGGGTCCAGCCCGGGATGACCTGATTGAGGGGGAAGCTGATCGACTCGCCGCGCTCCCGGGAGCTGTCGAAGACGGTCCCATCCACCAGGGTACCGACATAATGGACCTCGACGGTGTCGGTCGGACCCGGCTTGGGGCCCTCGGCGGCGGTCATGACCTGGTACAAGATGCCGCTGTCGGTCTCCTGGACACCTTCTCGGGTGGCGAACTCGGCACGGAAGGCGTCTCCGGCCGCGATGTTCTGCTCGGCTTGCGCCATGTTGGTGACCTCTCTGTTTTGTCGGGTTTCGGCAGACAGACGTTGCAGCAGGTCGGCGATGACGTCCTGGCCCATCGCCGCCGTGTCCTGATTCCAGCCGTCACGCACGCCCTGGAGCACCTGCGCGATATTGAACTCGGCGTTCTCGCGATCGAGGCTCGCCACCATGCGCCGCCCGACGGCGTAGGAGGCGCTGTCGCTGAAGGTCGCCAGCGAGGGGCTGCCACCGGCATTGCAGCCGGCCACGAGCAGGGCGCCCGCCAGGGCGCGGGTGAATCTCATACCAACTCCGGCGTGGAGGAAAACGAGGCCGGAAACTAGAGGATTGGCCTCGCCCGCGGTAGCCCGGAGTCGGGACGGGTCTAATCCCGGGCGACCCCATCGAGGTCCAGCACCCACACGTCGCTCTCGTGCGACCCCAGCGTCATGTACAGCTTGCGGCCGTCGGTGGTGAACCCGTAACGGGTCGGCTGGCGGCTGGGGTCGTCGAACTCGAGGATGCGTTGGGGTTCCTCGCCCTCGATGACCGACCAGGCGGCCCACCCGGCCGGCGTCGACGCGAGGTAGTAGATCGTCCGACCGTCCGGGTGCCAGGCGGCGAGTTGGGGTCCGAACTCGGTACCGGGGCTGGGCACGACCGTGCGCGCAGATCCCGCCCCCCCGGTGGCCGAAACGACCCTGAGTCCCTCGTCCGGCGAGGTGAATACGATCAGGTCGCCACGGGCAGACCACCGCGGATAGGCGCCAACCACTTCCAGGGACCTTCGGGATTCGCCGCCGAGTGGCATCACCACCAAACCGGCCTGCGACCGGCCCGAAAACGTTTCGACGACCAACGCCTTGCCATCGGGAGCCCAGTCGGCATCCATGTCTTCCTCGGGACCGAACGTGAGCTGCCGTGTTCCCGTGCCATCGCTGGCCATGGTGAACAGGTCACGGTTGCCGGTCCGCATGGAGTGATAGACGATGCTCCGGCCGTCGGGGGAGAACCGTGGGTAAAAATCGGGCGCCGGATCCGAGGTCAGACGGAGGGGCTCCCAGTCGCCGACAGCCACGGTGTAGATGTCGTAGTTGCCCCCCCGATCGGAATCGAATACCAGGGTCCGCCCATCGCGGCTGACGTCCATCCCTTCGACGATCTGGTTGCCGCGCGTCAGTGGGACCGCATCCCTGACCGACCCCGGGGGATTGGTCGGGATGTCCACCGACCACACGTTGGAGGAACTGGCGAGGGAGGTGTAGGCCAGGCGCCGCCCATCGGGCGTCACGGTGAACGTATGCACATCAAGCCCAGTGGTCAGCCGTTCGGGCGCCCCGACGGGCTCCATGGATCGTGAGAGCCGCACGCGGTAGATGTCGCGGGCGCCGTCCCGATTCGAGACCCAGAGCAACGAGCGCCCGTCGGGAAGCCACTGGGGACTCACGTCGAGCGCCGTCCCATCGGTGATGGCCACGGGCGGACCGCCGGTCATGGGGGAGATTCCGATGGAGGAGATGGCTTCGTTGGCGAACTCCGCCCCCCCGAAGACGAAGATCGGATTCTGTACCACGTACGCGACCCACTCCCCATCCGGAGATACGGCCGGGCCGAAGGCCTCACCACGTTCCGTAATGGCAACCCGCGCCCCCGTCGCCAGGTCCTGGACGTACATCCGGCCGGGCCACCCGAGGGTGTAGACAATCCGGTCTCCCTTTACGGGCCAGTCGTATCCGAGCATGATGCTCTGGAACAACGAACCGCCCGGCCCAGCGTCGTCAGGCTCCATGCGAAGGAGTGGACGCGCGGGACCCCCGAGCGCGCCCACCACGGCGATCACACTGTCCGAACGCTGGTAGGCGATCTCGCGACCGTCGTCCGACCAGCGCGGGAGCCGATGATTCAGCGTGGAATCACTCGTCAGCTGGATGACACGGCCGCCGCCGATCTGCCGCACGAAGATCTGCATGTGGGTCGGCGGACCCGCCGCATAGGCGATCATCTCGCCGTCGGGCGAGATGACGGGGTCGACTTCGAGTCCCGGATCGAGCGTCACCTGACGAGCCGCGCCGATGACGATGTCGTCTCCCCCGCCGCCACCTCGCATGAACACCACACCGGCGATGGCGAGGACGGCAACGACCGCCACACCGGCGACGGCCGGTATCCAGGGTCGCGGCGCTCGGCTGTGGGCCACGGGCTGGGTCTGCGACGGTGTCACCAGTGCCTCGGCGAACTGCGCCGCCGGACTGAAGCGGTCGGCGGGCGTCTTGGCCAATGCCCGTTGCACGATGCCCACGATCTCGGCGGGCACCGCAGGACGCACGTGGCTGATGGCCGGGGCCTCTGCCGTCAGGTGCTGGCGGATGACGCTCTCGGTCGTGGGGCCGGTGAACGGGGGCTGGCCGGCCAGCATCTCGTACAGGACGCACCCCAGCGCGTAGAGATCGGTGCGGCCGTCGAGCGCCTCTTCCCCGGCCGCCTGCTCGGGGCTCATGTAGCTGGGCGTGCCGACGGCCATCCCCGTCTCGGTGAGCTTGTCGCCCCCCGCGGCACTGACCGCCTTGGCGATCCCGAAGTCGGCCACGACGGCGTGACCGCTCGAGAGGAGGATGTTCTCGGGCTTGATGTCGCGGTGCACCACCCCGTGCGAATGGGCGTAGGACAGGGCGTCGGCCACTTCCCGAGCGATGCGGAGCGCGTCGTCGATGGGAAGCTGCTTCTCCCGGTCGAGTCGTTCGCGCAGCGACTCCTCGGTGGCCAGCGGCATGACGTAGAACAGGAAGCCCCCCGCCTCCCCGGAATCGTGCACCGGAAGGATGTGCGGGTGACTCAGCCGGGCCGCGGTTTCGATCTCGCGAAGGAAGCGTTCCTTGCCGAGGACCTCGCCCAGCTCGGGGTGGAGCACCTTGACGGCCACCTGGCGACGGTGCTTGAGGTCCTCGGCCAGATACACGGTGGCCATGCCGCCACGGCCAAGCTCTCGCTCGATCCCGTAACGATCCGACAACGCCGCTTGGACCAGGGCGAGATCCGTCATGGAGCGCTCACCGACGGTTCTCGACTCATTGCTCCTCCAGATCCAGGACCCAGATGTCGCTCTCGTGCGAGCCGAGCGTCATGAAGAGCGTACGACCGTCGGTGGCCAGGCCGTACCGTGCCGGCTGCCGCAAGGGATCGTCGAACCTCAGGATCAGGCGGGGCGTCTCTCCCTCGACGATCGACCATCCGGACCACCCGGACGGTTGAGACTCCAGGTAGTACTGCGTCTTCCCATCGGGGGCCCAGACGTTGATCTCGGGACCGAACCCAGGCCTGGACGACCGCACGAGGAGACTGATGCGGTCCTCCTCGAGATCCAGCACGGCCAATCCTTCGCTGGTGGCGGATCCGATCACGCCGCGGCTCGGCGACCAGCGGGGGAATCTGGCCGCGAGCGGCTCGCGCCGGACACTGCCATCCATCAACGAGCGGATCTCGACGCCCTCCTGCTCCAGCACGACATAAACGATGGAATCGCCCGTGGGCGACCAGTCGGGGTTCATTTCTTCTTGCGGCCCGGCGGCAAGCGCCTGTTCGGCCGTGCCATCGGTCCGGATCGAGAACACGTCGCGATGCCCGGCTCGCATGGAGTGAAATAGGATCTTCTGACCATCGGCGGACAGGCGGGGCATGAAATCGGGCGCCGGGTCGGTCGTCAACCGGACCGGCTCCATGTCTCCGACCGTGAGCCGGTAGATATCGGAGTTGCCGCCACGGTTGGAATCGAAGACGAGCGTCCTGCCGTCCCGGCTGACGTCGATCCCTTCCACGATCTGGTTGCCGCGGGTCAGTGGGACGGCGTCCCTGATGGAAGCCGGCTCCGTCCCCGGGAGGTCCACTGCCCAGATGTTCGCGTTACTCACCAGGGACGCGTACGCCAGCTGTCGCCCATCGCGACTCAGGGTGAAGGTGTGGACGTTGAGCCCGGTGGTGACCCGGTCGGGGGCCCCAACCGGCGTTTTCGATCGCGTCAACCTCGCGTGGTACAGATCCCGTGCCCCGTCGCGGTTGGACAACCACAGCAGCCCTTGTCCGTCGGGCGTCCATTGCGGACTGATGTTCAGTGAGGAACCCTCGGTGATGCTGACGGCCGGCCCCCCATCGACGGGAGCCACCTCGATGGCCGAGTTGCCTTCATTCGCAAAATTCGCCGTGCCGTACACGAAGATGGGATTCTTCACCACGTAGGCGATCCATTGCCCGTCGGGCGAAAACACGGGCGAGTGAATTTCGCCCCGGACCACCTCCCGCCTGACCCCGCCCGCGACCCCCTGCACGTAGGTTCGTCCGGGCCATCCCATGGAGTAGACGACGTGACGCCCGTCCCGTGACCAGTCGAATCCCAACATGGTCGAGCCCGCGAACGTGGCGACGGTGGAGTCCGTATCCAGCCGGAGCAGGGTCCGGGAAGGTCCCCCAAAAGCATTGACGATATCGATGACGCTGTCCGACCGCTGATAGGCGATCTCCGAGCCATCGGCCGACCAGCGCGGCGACCGATGGGCCACGGTCGAATCATGGGTCAGCTGAATGGTCCGCCCGCCGGCGATCTGGCGCACGAAGATCTGCATGGTGAAGGGGGAGCCCGCCGCATACGCCACCATGGAGCCGTCGGGGGAGATGGCCGGGTCCACTTCGAGGCCTGGGTCGAGCGTCACCTGACGGGCCGAGCCCACGACGATCTCCTCGCCACCGCCCCCCCGGAGGAGGAGCGTCAGCAACACCGCCATGACGATGAGGCCTACCCCGAGGAGCGCCGGGATCCAGGGACGTGGCGCGCGCGAGCGGGCGATCGGCTGGGTCGGCGTTGGCGCGGCCAGAGCCTCGGCGAACTGCGCCGCCGGGCTGAAGCGGTCGGCGGGTGTCTTGGCCATGGCCCGTTGCACCACGCCGGCCACCTCGGCCGGCACCGCCGGGCGAATGTTGGTAATGGGCGGCGGTTCGCTCATCAGGTGCTGGTGGATGACGCTTTCGGCCGTCGGACCGGTGAACGGGGCCTGCCCAGCCAGCATCTCGTACAGCATGCACCCAAGGGCGTACAGGTCGGACCGGCCGTCGATGTCCTGTTCGCCGGCGGCCTGTTCGGGGCTCATGTAGGACGGCGTGCCGACGGCCATCCCGGTCTCGGTGAGCTTGTCACCCCCCGCGGCACTCACGGCCCGGGCAATACCGAAGTCGGCCACCACCGCATGGCCACTCGAGAGCAGGATGTTCTCGGGTTTGATGTCGCGGTGGACCACATCGTGCGAGTGGGCGTACGACAGGGCGTCGGCCACTTCGCGAGCGATTCTGAGAGCGTCGTCGATTGGCAGCTGCTTCTCTCTGTCCAATCGATCTCGAAGCGACTCGTCCTCCGCCAAAGGCATGACGAAGAACAGGAACCCGTCGGCCTCGCCCGAGTCGTAGAGCGGAAGGATGTGCGGGTGACTCAGCCCAGCGGCAATCTCGATCTCGCGGAGGAAGCGTTCTTTCCCGAGCACTTCACCCAGTTCGGAGTGGAGCACCTTGACCGCCACCTGCCGCCGGTGCTTGACGTCCTCGGCCAGGTATACCGTGGCCATGCCGCCGCGGCCGAGCTCCCGGTCGATGACGTAGCGGCCCTCGAGGGCCGATCGCAGGCGGCCGATGTCCACTATTCGTTGGCCTCTGTGACGGCATCCCGGACGGTCGTGAACCACCCCCTGACCATGACGACGTCCATACCCGTTTGCGGAACGCCGGCACTGACCGGAACAACCATCAGGAACCGTTGCCCATCTGCACGAGCGGCCCAGAAACGGCTGTCGTCGTTCACGTACGCTCCTCCGCGCCGGAAGAGCCTGCTACGCTCTCCCACGACGAAATCGCCTTCGGTCGCCACCTGGGCGCTTATCACATCGCCGGCCCGGGTCCGGTAGAACAGTTCGGTGCCGGCCTGTGACCAGATCGGTTCGATGCCACCTCCGGCCGACACCTGGAACAGGCCGTCATCCGTGTTGGGGAACGGTCGCACATACACTTCTTTCTGACCGGTTTTGTCGGAGGTATAGGCGAGCCACCGTCCGTTGGGCGAGACCGTCGGGGACGTTTCTTCGAACGGCGTGGCCACCAGGGCCACCGTGGCCGTGTCGCCCCGTAGCCTTCGGCCGTAGATGTCGCCGCGACCGGCAGCAAGATCGTCGGTCCGAAACAACAGCCATTCTCCACCCGGGATCAAGTAGGCTTCGAACACCGGGCGTTCCTCCGAAACGAGCCTCACGGCCTGCCGCCCCCCTCCGGCGGGCTGCCGCCAGACTTCCATCTTGCCTCCGGCTCCACGATTAGAGACGAAGAGCACGTCACGCCCGTCGGGGCTCCAGCTGGGCCGGAGGTTCTGGGCGCCCTCGAACGTGAGGCGGGACAACGGACCGTCGGGCAGCTGCTTCACGAACAGGTGGCCCTCTCCAGTGGCGGCATCGACCAGACTCACCGCGATTCGGGTGCCGTCCGGGGACAACGCCGGCCCTCCATTGATCACGAACTCCCCGGTCCAGGCTGAGTCGACTGGGGTTGTCACCCCCAGTCTGTCGATCCACACCGCCTGGCTCTCGGCGGCTGCGGCGTTGGATTGCCCCATGACGTACACCGCTGTGCCGTCGCCGCCAATCACGATGTCCGTCAGTCCCCCTCCCGTACGCACCCCACTCAAGACCGGGACCGCAGCCCCGTGCGTCGTCAGCGTGCGGGCATCGAAGGGAGTGGCGAAGACCCCGCCGTCGGTCCTGCTGTACAGCAGGATGTCCGGCGGAGCGTACCACGCGCCCGCAGCCTGCTCTACCACCGGCTGCAGATCGCCGGTCGCGGCATCGAATCGGTAGACGTTACCCCGGGCACACGGGAGGTTGGTGCAGCCACCAAGGAGCACCTCCCGCTCGCCGGGTACGCCGGTGACGAACGCAATACTGAGGTTCCGGCTCTCAGCATTGAGTACCCGTTGATGCTCCTCACCCGATTCGGTGACCCGAAACAGGAGATTCTTGTCGGAGTTGGTAAACACTATGGTTCCGTCATCAAACCATACTCCGGGGACGTCGGCCCCGCCGGAGTCCGACAGGACGATGGCGGATCCCCCACGTCGCGGAACTTTGAGCAGGCGTCCGGTAGCACTGAAGGCGATCCACCGCCCGTCGGGGGAAAAGAACGGAGCGAGACCTCTATCCGTGCCCGCCAACGGTACGGGCTCCGGTTCACTGCGCTCCTTCAGCCACAGCCGGTCGGCACCCGTCGTGTCGCGATACACGATGGCCGAACCATCGGGCGCCAAGCCAAGGTCCCGTGAGAGCCTGCTGCTTGTGGTCCTATAGTTCCAGATCCGGATGGGCTGATACGACGTCCCCGTCCGTCCGGTACCCTCGGTGCGGCTCGTCACGGCCCACATCGTCACCAGCAGCAGGACGATCGAAACACCAGAAAGTCCGAGGGCCAGCATCCGCCACCCGTCACGGCCCCCCTGGGCCGATGGGGCACCCTGGTCGGTGGGCCGCGTGAATGCCGGGTTGGCCAATGCGGCGCTGAATTCTGCGGCGGTGGCGAACCGATCGGCGGGCAGCTTCTCGAGCGCCGTCAGGGCCGCCGCCTCCACGTTGACTGGGATGGTGCCGCGCCGGGCCACGAGCCCGCGTGGGCTTTCGGTCACGACCTGGGCCACGATGGCCTGCGCGGTGGGGCCGTTGAACGGCGGTTCGCCAACAAGCATCTCGTACAGCATCACGCCCAGGGCGTACACGTCGCTCCGGGCGGTGATCTCTCGCTCGCCCATGGCCTGTTCGGGGCTCATGTAGTGCGGCGTGCCCAGGCTCATGCCGGTTTCGGTCATGCGCGTAGCACCGGCGCCGCTGGCCGCCAAGGCGATGCCGAAGTCGGCGACCATGGCCTGCCCTTCGTGCAGCAGGATGTTCTCGGGCTTGATGTCGCGGTGGATGACGTCGTGCCTGTGGGCGTAGTCGAGCGCGCTGGCGATCTCACTCGTCAGGCGGACCGCGTCGACGACCGGGAGTTGCTTCTCCCGATCGAGCCGGTCGCGCAGCGACTCGCCCTCGACGTACGGCATGACATAGAAGACCGTGCCGTCGACCTCCCCGGAATCGAACAGGGGCAGGATGTGCGGGTGTTGCAGGTTGGCGGTGGTCTCGATTTCGGCCAGGAACCGCTCGGCCCCGATGACCGCGGCCAACTCTGGTCGGAGCACCTTGAGCGCCACGTTCCGGCGGTGGCGCACGTCCTCGGCCAGAAAGACGGTCGCCATGCCGCCGGCGCCGAGCTCCCGTTCGATGGTGTAGCGGCCCTCGAGGGCAACCTGGAGCGAGGCGAGATCAGTCATCGGCCAGTTGCTCCTGCGCCTGTCCAATGACTTCCTGGACCCAGCCGAGCGCCACCACCGGCTCCTGGGCCTGGCCGGTCCGCTTGATCATCACGAAGTGATCACCGTCGGGCGTCACATCGTATTCAGGCCAGCGGATGTTGGTATAGAAGGCACCGTCGAACAGCGAGTCGCGCCGGGTGACGACCGCCGTCTCACCGAGTTGCAATCGGGCGCTCCACAGGGTCGGCCCGTCTCGATAGAACAGCTCCCGGCCCTCGGGATGCCACATCGGCTCGGTGCCCCCCTCATGCGAGATGCGCCACCGCGCCCCGCCATCGGGGTAGCGCCGGAGATACACCTCGTTGCGCCCCGATTCATTCGACATGTAGGCCAGCCATGTCCCGTCGGGGGAAATCATGGGCGATCCCTCGTCGAATTGTGTCACCAGGATGGAGTCGGGTTGCTGGTCGCCGTCGAGCGAGAGCGCGTAGATGTCGAATCCGCTATTCGCTGCGATTTCACGATACAACAACGTCCGGCCGTCCGGGGTCACCGATCCCGGGAACCGCACGTCGTTCCCCTCGAGGAGGCGTTCGGCCTCGTCAGTGGCGTCGCTCGCCTTCCACCACATGGCGGCGATGCCGTCACGCCGGGAGGTGAAGATGATGCGACTCCCATCACGGGACCAGACCGGATAGAGGTTATCGCTCTCGAAGGTCAGGCGGCTCAACGTTTCGGTGGGAACATGGTAGATCCACAGGTCGCCCTCTTCTTCTTCACCGCCCGAGGTTCCCAGCCGGAAGGCCAATCGTTCTCCATCGGGTGACCATCGTGGATCGCGGTACGGACCGATCTCGTCGATCAGAGCGGTTTCCCTTCCCTCACGATCGACCAGGACGATGGTGTGTTGCTCCGACCCACCGAGGAGGAAGAACGCCGTTCCGTTGGCGGCCCAGGACAGTTGGGGCGCCCGTCCGGTGGTCGCCGAGAGATCGTCTCGAATCGGCACCTGGGGACCGGTGACGCGCGGATCGGACACATCGATGGGCGCCAGCATCACCGCCCCGCTCATCAGGCGGACCAACATGAATCCGTCGTCGAGGTAGCGAGCCCAGGACGCGCTCTCCACCAAGGGGCGGACCTCGCCTGTCTCGATCGACAGGGCCACGATAGAGGAACTGGATGTCGCCGAGGACGTGCGAGTCGCCAGCAGCCATCGCTCCCCCGGCAGGAACGACGGCCACCACAACCATTGATCCTCGCCAGTGGGGAAGACTTCGATGGGGTCTCCCTGTCCAGAAGCGGCGACCTTGAAGAGGCCCCGGGATATTTCGTGCCCGTAGTAGATCGTGTCGCTCGAACTCCACGTGGTACCACTCATGACCACGGACCCTTCGAGCGCCGTGATGGTGATCGCCCGCCCCCCATGCATATCGACCTTCTGCAGGAGGTTGCCCTTCCGGAACGCCACCCAGCGTCCATCCGGCGAAAAGAACGGCCCCAGGGCGCCCTCGGTATGCGGGATCGCCTCGACCGAAAGGTCCGCGAGATCCCGACGATACAGTTGTGATTCCTGCTCGGCACGGCCAACGAAGACCAGCGACCGGCCATCGGGGGCTATGGCAAGTGCGCTTTGCCAACCCAGCGTCCTGACCCTGGCATGCTCCGGAATCGCCGCGGTGAACCGCACCGGGGTCGGGGACATCTGGTCGGGCGTGTGGAGCCACCCCCAGACGGCGAGGGCCAGGGCCACGACCGCGACGCTCCCGAGCGCTATGGGCAGACGGTGGGAAGCGATGGCGGCGGTGGGTGCGCGGTGATGGTGGGACGACGAGCGAGTCACCCCGGTCCCGTCGCGCAGCGCCGAGGCCAAGTCCGCCGCGCTGGCGAAACGATCCGCCGGCAATTTCTCGAGGGCCTGCTCCACCGCCGCAACGACGTGCGGTTCGACGGTGTGACGTTGTACCGCCACCGAGCGCGGGGTCTCGGTCATCACCCGTGCCACGACCGCCTGGGCCGTCGGTCCCGTAAACGGCGGCTCGCCCGTCAGCATTTCGTAGAGCACGCACCCCAACGCGTATACGTCGCTCTTGGCGGTGATCTCCCGCTCCCCCATGGCCTGTTCGGGACTCATGTAGTGGGGCGTCCCCAGGCTCATGCCCGTCTCGGTCATGCGGGTGCCGCCCGCTTCGGTCACCGCCAGCGCGATCCCGAAGTCGGCCACCATGGCACGGCCGTCGTGCAACAGAATGTTCTCGGGCTTGATGTCCCGGTGAATCACCTCCTGCCGGTGGGCGTAATCCAGCGCCTCGGCCACTTCGGTGGCAATGCGGACCGCGTCGGCGACCGGCAGTTGCTTCTCGCGGGTCAGCCGATCGCGGAGCGTGTCGCCCTCGACGAACGGCATGACGTAGAACAGGAACGAATCGGCCTCGCCGGAGTCGTGCAGCGGGAGAATGTGCGGGTGCTGCAGGTTGGCGGTGGTCTTGATTTCGGTCAGGAAGCGTTCGGCGCCGATGACGGCGGCCAGTTCGGGGCGCAATACCTTGACCGCCACCTTGCGGTCGTGTCGCACGTCCTGCGCCAGATACACGGTCGCCATGCCGCCGGCGCCGAGTTCCCGCTCGATGGTGTAACGGCCTGCCAGAGCCGACTGCAGCGAGACGAGGTCGGTCATGGTTTGGTGGTGATGTACTTGAGAATCTCGACCACCTGTTCCGGCGTCTCCGCCACGGCCTGGGCGGCCGCATCGACTTCCTTGAGGGCATGCGTCAAGGTGTCGTCATGCAGCGTGATGATCGGCTTGCCGAGCGCGGCCGCGAACCCGGCGTCGAACGCGGCGTTCCATTGGCGATACTTCTCCCCGAAGCGAACCACCACGACGTCGGCCCGCTGGATGGCGGTCCGGGTCCGGATGGCGTTGATCTTCCCGCCCTTGTGGTCCTTCCAGAACGGTCGATCCTCGGCGCCGAGAATCTCGACACCGACGTCGTCGCTGGCGGCGTGGTCGGTCACGGGCCCCGAAAAGGCCACGGGGAGCGACGCCGCGGCGGCGGCCGCGGCAATGCGATCACGCCAGTCGGAGTGGATCTCCCCGGCAAGGTAGACGAGTATTTCCATCGTGAGCTCGCGTCGCGCCTGGAGAGAGGCAGCCGTCACCGGCCGACCTTCTCCTCCAGCTCACGGAAGAAGTTCTGCACCATGATCAGATCGCCCGAGACGTCGCCGCCCGCAGCCCGACGCACCATGACCAACCGACCGTCGGGAGCCACGTCGTAGAGGCGATTCCTGGAATTGACCTCGTAGTCCTTGTTGTGCTGGGCCAAACTCAGGGACGCGGTCCTACGGGCCGAACTGGGACCTCGGGAGAGATCCATGAAATGAATCGTCTGGCCGGTGAGGTCGCGATGGAACAGCTCCCGGCTGTCAGGACTCCACAACGGTTCGATCCCCCCTCCCCTCGAGATGAGCCACTTGCCATCGTCGGTGTTCGGGAAGGGCCTCACATAGACCTCGCGTTGGCCCGATTCGTCCGACACGTAGGCCAGGTACCTGCCGTCCGGGCTGATGA
>JBDHIK010000004.1:0-104724 GCA_039587475.1 Gemmatimonadota bacterium
GCGATGGTGTCGTGCCAGGAGCGGGGGAACAACGCGGTCCAGTGCTCGCCGCTTCGCCAGGGCCGCTCGGGCGACCCGACCAGCGATCGGCACATCCGATTGACCAGGGATACGGTGCCGTCGGGTTCGACGAGGCAGAGCCCGACCTCGATGGCCTCGAGCGCCTCGTCCCAGCGGGGCGTCTCCTGACGCGTCTTCGGCCAGCCGGCCAGGGCCAGGGCGGTCGTGGCCCCGGCGCAGAGGATGTCCAGGATCTCGCTCTCATGAGGTCCGAAGCCATCTTCTGAGACGACCGCTACCAGGCCAGCGTGCGAGCCCTCGACCACGAGTGGGCCCAGGAGCGTGTTGCCTTGCAAGGTGACCCGGGTGAGGTCGTCGCGCTGGCGGGGTGGGGCATTCTGCTCGATGGCTTTCGTAGCGCGCGGCGAGGACGTGTGGATGAGGGAGGGGGTATGGGGGTCACCCTGGTACAGGGCCACCGCCCAATCCGACGTGCCGAACCACTCGGCAAGTTGTTGTCGCAGCAGGTCGATCACGGCGTCCGGGGTGCGACCGGACGTCAGGGCGCGACAGGACGTCGCGAGGCGGCGCAATTCCTGCGCTGTCACCGGTGGGTTCGCCGTGGCGGTGGATTGCTCGAGAGGAGGTTCGGTCATGATCCTTGCTGATACACGGAGCCGGCTGTCGGCCAACGACCGCAGTCTGGTGCTCCTGGTATTGAGCCGCGGTTCAGCGACGACCAGGGCCCATCTGGAGCGTCGTCTCGCCGCCGAGGGTATCGACACGCTCCTGGACGACCCGGAGCTGCCGGAACGACTGTTCGCCGTCCGGGGTATGCTGGTCCCGTCACCGGCGTTGTTCTACTACGTCACCGTGCGCCACCTGTTGCGGTCCGCGGGGACGGATGACCGCCCCCTGGCGGACTATCTCGCCGCCATGCTGCTCGAGTTCGGCCGCCGCGATCGGGCGTGGCGCGTCGACTGGAACGACGACCACCAGCACCGGTATCTGGTCGACATCCTCGAGGACCTCAGCGTGAGTCAGGGCACCCGTCAATTCAAGGTCATGGTGCACCTGGGCAACTACGCGCTATGGCTCGTCGGCGTCTTTCCTGACTATATCGCCGCACGGCGACTCCGCAAAGGTGGTCCGGACGCTTCGTATTACGAACGTCTTGGACAACGTGGCTATCACATGGCGGCGGAGCACCTCTTGGCCGATCGTATGGGGTTGGAAGAGGTCCTGCGGGTGGCGGCGGACCGGTTTTCCCAGGCACGGCAGGCGCTCAATCGCATGAGCGACCGCTTCCTGTTTCCCGATCGCTGTTCAGCCGACCGAATCCTCCGCGAGCTCGAAGGGCCTGCCTGAGGCCCGGTCCCGGGCCTCTGACACCAGGGCGACGAACAACTCGAATTCCGGAGCGCCGTCCTCACGCCAGAAGCTCTCCGGGTGCCACTGCACACCGACAAGCCACTGGGTCTCCGCCTCCGCCTCGGCGGCCTCGATCAATCCATCGTCGGCCGTGGCGGTCGCTCGCAGTCCCGGCGCCAGGTCCCTGATGGCCTGGTGGTGAAACGAGTTGGTCAGAAAGACCTCTCTCCCCACCGATCGGTACACCCGGCTTCCCGGCGTGACGTTCACGTGATGGGCCCGGTGCTGCCACACCGTGCCCGTATCGTGGTCCAGGTCGGACGGGCGCTGGACGGGGAGGTCCTGCCACAGCGTTCCACCCAGAGCCACGTTCACCAATTGAAAACCGCGGCAGATGGCCAGGATCGGAATGCGCCGCTGGTGCGCCGCACGAAACAGGGCCAGTTCATGGGCGTCGCGCGCCGGGTCGGTCTCGCGGACGTGCTCGGTGCCGGTCAGGCCGTACAGCTCCGGATGGAGGTCCTCACCGCCCGTCAGGACCAGGCCATCGCAGTCGTCGGCCACCTCGGCGGCTCCCTCCGGTCCCATCGCCGGGGGAAGGACCAATGGGAGGCCGCCGGCCTTGTGGACCGAGTGGGCATAGTCGATGTGCACCCCCGTGTGCTGGCGCCCCGGCTCGCCGGTCACGCGGGCGCTGATGCCGATCCGGGGGCGTCGCGGGGTCACAGCAGGAGAGAGTCCGGGAAGAAGGGGCAGGCGGGATCCTGGAACCGGGCAGGGTCAATCTGGATCCCGATCAGGGGAATCAGCCGGTCAGCCAGCGAGACCTGTCCCAGAACGGGAGCGCCCTGGATCGGTTCGCCTTCGAAAAGCATGACCCCGACGGCGTTGGCCTCCCGGTCCAGAATGAGGACGCCGAAACCGGGGGACTCGGGATCGGTGAAGGTCCCCTCGACCCCGATGACCCAACTGGTGTCGGCTCGGCCCACGACGGCCCGGTAGGCGGGCCCGGCCGCGATCCGGACCACCATCCGTTCCGGGAGGGTGCCGGGCGCGGCGGCCAGGGCCTGCCCGGGTACCCGGAATTCGTCGAGCAACAGCGTGGGGCCCGCCAGGGCCGCGATGCCACAGGCGGCCCCACCTTGGGGCCGCTCGCCACCGCAGCCGAGTGCCAGGCACAGCGCGATCGGGGGAATGAAGGGGCGCAGCATGGGGGCCTCCGCAGGATCGGACGTCGCTTCTTCCCTCAACAATACACAGCCGCGGATGATCCCGCGCCTCGCGCCTCGCTTGACGCTCTCCAGCCCGGCTCCTAACATACGGCGGCCCGCGAAACCCGTTCTCGATCCCTTTCCATCGGTTGTCGGTGCATGTTCGAACGATGGCGTGACCGCCTGGAGCAGTTGCTGTCCGACCTGACGCCGGACAGCGATCCTCGTCAACGGAGTGGCCCGCTCAAGGAAGCGATGGTCGAGCTCAAGATCGAACTTCGGGCCATGCGCGAGGGCCTGGACGAGACCCGGGTGGAACTCGATCAGGAGCGCGGTCATCTGGCGGTCGCGGAGCGTCGGGGTCAGATGGCGGCGGCCATTCCCGATGAAGAGACGGTGCGCATCGCCGAGCAGTTTGCCTCCAAGCACCGCGAACGCATCGCCCTGATGGAGCGCAAGTTGACGGTGCAGCAGGAGGAACTCGTCATCGCCGAGCGGGACGTCGCTCAAGAGCGTCAAGGACGCGTGGCGCGAACTCGAGTCGGCCGGTGGGCATCGTCCCGAAACGGATCTCGAGGGCGAGCTCCTCAAAGCCGATCTCGACCGGCAGAAGAAGCAGGCCGCCGTAGAAGAGCAGTTGGCCTATCTCAAGCGAAAGATGCGGGGCGGCGACTGACTGCGCTCCGGGCCCTCCGACCACGCGGTAATGACTCACACCAGGGGAATCCCGCATGACCGACCAGCACACCGCCTCGGCCGATGGCCGCACGTTCTTCGGACATCCCCGCGGCCTCTCCACGCTCTTCTTCACCGAGTTCTGGGAGCGGTTCTCCTATTACGGTATGCGCGGCATTCTTGTCCTGTATTTGGTGAACGAAGTCAACGGGATGGGGCTGACTGATGTCCAGGCGGGTGCCATCTACGGTATGTACACCGCGGGTGTCTATCTTCTGGCCCTGCCGGGTGGTTGGATAGCCGACCGTATCATTGGGCAACAGCGTGCTGTATTCGTGGGCGGTATGATCATCGCCGCGGGGCATTTCAGCATGGCCATCACGTCCTCGGTGACGTTTTTTCTAGGCCTCATCTTGATAGTGATAGGCACCGGGCTCCTCAAGCCCAATGTGAGCGCCATCGTGGGCGATCTGTACCCCGAAGGCGGGGCGCGCCGTGACGCCGGATTCTCCGTGTTCTACATGGGCATCAACATGGGGGCGTTGCTCGGGCCCCTCGTGGTGGGGTTCCTGGGCGAGAACATCAACTGGCATCTTGGGTTCAGCGCGGCCGGCATTGGCATGGTGTTGGGGTTGATCCAGTACAAGTTGGGGCTCGGGTATCTTGGTGGCGCCGGACAGATCCGCGACACACAAGTGAGCCGAATCCCGCAGGCCCGCCGGCAACTGACCATTGGCATCGTGTTGGTCGTGGCCATCAGCGCCCTCGTCATGTTCATGCAATCGGTCGGCACGCTGAGCCTGAACCTCGAAAGCATGGCGAACGCCACGGGTGTCATTATCGTCGGCTTGGCCGTGGTGTACTTCGCCTACGTGCTCATGTTTGGAGGCCTCGACGGATCCGAGAAGAAGCGCGTGGTCTTCATTTTCTTCTTGTTCCTAGGATCGGCGCTGTTCTGGTCGGGCTTCGAACAAGCGGGGTCGTCGCTCAATCTTTTCGCGGAGCGGTTGACCAACCGCAACCTGCTCGGTTTCGAAGCGCCCGCGAGTTGGCTCCAGTCGATTAATCCGCTGTTCATTATCATTCTTGCCCCGGTGGCCGGCGCCCTCTGGGTGAAACTGGGCGACCGTGACCCGTCAATCCCAGTCAAGTTTGCCCTTGGACTCACCTTGCTGGGTTTGGGATTCTTCGTGTTGGCCTGGGGGGCCACCTACACGGAGGGCGGCAACCTTGTGAGCCCGGCATGGCTGGTGGTGACGTACTTCTTGCACACCAGTGGTGAACTGGCACTCAGCCCGGTGGGTTTGAGCAGCGTGACCAAACTTTCACCCCCTCGCTTGGTGGGTCAGATGATGGGTATCTGGTTCATGGGGACCGCGCTCGGGAATCTGATCGCCGGTCTGGTGGGTGGCCGCATGGAGACGCTCCCGGTCACGCAGATCTTCCTGACGGTCGGAATGTTCGTCATCGGCAGTGGCGTGCTGTTCTTCATCTTCAGCCGTCCCATCAAGAACCTCGCGCCCGACGTGCGTTAGGATGGCGGCTGCTGGGGCGACGTCCTGCGTCGCCCCAACACCTCGTCGCCATGACCTAGCTGGCCCCGGCGCGCATCGTCGGGATGGTGATGGGCGTGTGGTTCATGGCGACCTCGGCGGGCAACTTCATTGCCGGCACCATCGTGGGGTTGTACGCGTCCTTCAGCCAATCCCAGGTGTTCGGGGCCGTTGCCGCCTTCAGCATTGGTGCGGGCGCGATCCTGGCACTTCTGGTCAGGCCCATCAAGCGGATGATGGCCCGCGCCCCGGGCTAGGCCACTAAGTCATTTGATTTCAATCACATAGAGCGATGGACGCCGGAGGGGACTGCTCCCTCCGGCTGGCACGGATTTGGCTTCACATTCCTCTGAAGAGGCGTGTTCGCCTCGCGAACCAGGGGGAAGCGTGGTCTCGCTCGCCAGTGAAGGCATCATCGTGGCCGGAAGCTCCGTCGAGGGTGCGGAGGAGCTTCTCACGCCCGGTGCGCTGCGTTTCATCGCAGACCTGCACCGTTGCTTCGAGGCCCGGCGCCTCGAATTGCTGGGTCGCCGGCGTGCTTTTCAGGCCATGCTCGATGACGGCGGCCGACCCCGCCGGCGGCGGGAAACCCGTGGCATTCGCGAGGGAGCCTGGAGCGCTCCGCGGCCACCCTCAGGGTTCCCGGCCTGGCGCGTGGAAGCCGTGGGCGCCACGGACCGTGAGGCTCTCCTGGACGGCCTCTATTCCTCGGCGGACGTCTTCATCGCGGACTTCGACGAGTCCACCTCACCGACCTGGGACAACATCCTCAGCGGCCACCGCCACCTCCGCGACGTGGTTGGCGGCGCCATGGCGTATCGCGCACCGGATGGCCGTCACACCGAGTTGGCTCCCGTCGCCGCCACGCTGGTCCTGCAGCCACGCCCCTGGGACGTGGTGGAACCCCGCGTCCGGGTCGACCACGAGCCGGTGAGTGCCAGCCTGTTCGACGTCGGGCTGTTCCTGTTCCACAATGCCGCCCATCTGCACAGTATCCAGTCCGGGCCGTTCCTCTCCCTGACGAAGCTGGAGAGCCATCTCGAAGCCCGGCTCTGGAACGAACTCCTCCTCTACCTGCAGCCCGTCCTCGGTCTTCCGGCCGGCGCCATTCGGGTGTCCGTCACGGTCGACACGCTGGGGGGCGCCTTCGAGGCGGAGGAAATCGTGTACGAGTTGCAGGAGCACGCCGGCGGTCTTGCCTTCGATCGCTGGAGCTACCTGTTCAGTCTGGTCCGCGCGTTGCGCCGCCGCCGGGACTTCGTCCTTCCGGACGTGGGGCTCCTCACGATGGAACGACATTGCCTTGCCACCGTGGCCGAATCGCTGGTCGATATCGGGCGTCGGCGGAAGGTCCAGGTCATCGGGATGCCGTCGATGCAGATGCCGATTCCGTCAGACCCGATCGCCGACCGGGTGGCCCTGGCCCGGGCCGTTGCCGACAAGGAGCGCGAGGCCGCGTTTGGATTCGACGGGAGCCGCGTGCGCCATCCGGATTTCGTGCGGTTGACCCGCGGCGTCTTCGAGGGGGCCCGAGCACGACCGGGCCGTGCTCGGGTGAGCCGGGCGTCGCCAAGACCCCGGGACCTGCTCACGACACCGGACGGTCCCGTCACGGAGGATGGGCTGCGCCACAGCGTCCGACTGGTCCTTCGCTATCTGGAGGCCTGGTTGCGCGGGGAAGGGTGCGTCCCCATTCGCCACATTCTGGCGACCCAGGCCGTCGCCGACACCTGCCGTGCCCAGTTGTGGCAATGGGTCCACCACGGCGTCCATCTCGATGACGGCCGTCAGGTCACCGAGGTCCTGTACAGTCGGACGGTGGACTACGAAATGGGGAGCGTGCGCCGCGCGCTCGGGGAGGACGTGTGGGCCATGGGAGAATTCGAGCGGGCGCGCGCGCTGCTCGACGCGTTGGTGCTTGCTCCGGATCTCGCCCCCTCGCTGGCCGTGACCGGACTGGGCGCGCTGGTCGAGCGTGAGCTGTCAATGCGGTAGGCCGGCCTTGGCGCTCATCCACAACCGGACGGCCATGACCACCAGGAAAACGGCGAACATGCGCTGCAGCGTCACCGGACCGAGCGAATGGGCGAACCGGGCCCCGAGCCAGGTGCCCACGAACAGGCCGAGGGCGATGAGCGCCGCCGGAGCGAGTTGGACGTTGCCCGCCCGGTAGTACTCCCAGGCCCCCAGGAGCCCGACCGGGAGCAGCAGGGCGGCGAGAGACGTCCCCGTCGCTTCGAGGATCGGTATCCGGAACACCAGCACCAGGGCCGAGACGATCAGGACGCCGCCGCCGATTCCGAACAAGCCCGACAGGATGCCGGCCAGCACGCCAATTCCCACGTAGATCAAGGTCATGTCGATGGTCCTCGGGGTGAGGGGACCTCGTCCGGTCCCGAAGGCCGATATACATTCCCTCCCATGATACAGGCAACTCCGAAGTTCAAAGGTGGCACCCGGCACGGGACCGTGCTGGCGATGTGGACCCTTGTGGCGGCACTCGCGGCGTGTGGTGAGCCGCCACAGCCCATCCGCGTGGGCGCCGAATTGCGCCAGCCGCTGCATCCCCGCTTCACCCTGACGGACACGGACGGCCAGCCGTTCGATTTTGCGGCCGAGACGGAGGGGTTCATGACCCTCCTGTTCTTCGGCTACACGTACTGTCCCGATGTGTGTCCGGTGCATATGGCCAACATCGCCGGCACCCTCGAGAAGCTGCCGCACCGGATCACGTCTCAGGTCAAAGTCGTGTTCGTGACGACCGATCCGGAGCGCGACACGCCCGCACGGATCCGGGAGTGGTTGGACAACTTCGACACGGGGTTCATCGGGCTCCGCGGCAGTGACGAGCAGATCGCCGATGCCAGCCGGCAGCTCAAGATGCCGCCCCCGATCAAGGGTCCCGAAACGGATGGCACCTACGAAGTGGGGCACTCGGCCCGCGTCGTGGCGTTCACCCGGGATGGCGCGGGACGGTTTCTCTATCCTTTCGGCACCCGGCAGAACGATTGGGCGACGGAGATTGTCGCCCTGGTCCAATGGCAACCGGAATGAACGCGAGGTGGGGCACGGTCCTGGTCGTCGTCGTGGTGTCGGGATGCGGATCGGGCGACGCGCCGGAGCCGCCCGCCACCGAGGGCGTCCGCTTGCGTGACGGCATCGTGGTCCAGCCGGTCACGGATGACGTGGCCGCCGGCTACGTGACCATCACCAATGACGCGGACCAGCCGGACACGCTCCTCGAGGTCATCACGCCGATCGCCGGGTCGGCAGAGGTGCATGCCTCGGTCGAAGAGGATGGCATGGTGCACATGCGCCACCATCCGAACCTGGTGGTGCCACCGCTGGGCGACGTCGATCTCGCCCCGGGCGGATTCCACCTGATGCTACAGGCGTTGAACGCTCCGATCGCCGCAGGCGACACGGTGGAGATGACCTTCCGCTTCAGTGGGGCCGGTGCGGTGACCGCCCCGTTCCCGGTAGTGCGCTACCAGGACCTTCCCTGACCGGATTCCAATGATCAGCTGGTGGTGTGCCGCGACCGACGTGGCCTGGAGTTGGACCTGGAGGCCCTATCCCGGGGTGTGGCTGTTCGTGGCGGCACTGGTCGCAGGCTACACGGTGTTACTGGCGAGGGCCCGGCCGAGGCATGGCGACCCGGTCGCGACCCGATGGCAGCAGACCAGCTATGGCGCCGGGGTGGTGCTCCTCTGGATTGCCTCCGACTGGCCGATCGGGACGCTGGGATCGGGGTACCTCCTCGGCGTGCATACGCTGCAATACGTTCTGTATTCGCTCGTGGCGCCCCCGCTGCTCCTGTTGGGAGTGCCCCGAAGCCTCGTGGTTGGCCTGGCTTCGGACCATCCGCGGGCATGGCGCCTGTTGCGGGCCCTGGCCCATCCGCTGGTCGCGCTGCTGGTGTTCAACCTGGTGCTGTTCCTGTCGCACACTCCCGCCGTGATCGACGGGGTGCGACCGACCCAGTTGGGGTCGTTCGTCGTGGACATGGCCTGGCTCGCCGGGGGGCTGGTGCTGTGGTGGCCTGTCGTCGCCCCGGTGCCCGAGGTCAGCCGGCTGACCTACCCTTGGAAACTCGGCTACCTCTTCCTCAGCACCATCCCTCCCACGGTGCCCTCGGCCTTTTTGATCTTCTCCGACTTCCCCCTGTACGCGCTCTACGAGCTGGCCCCGCGCGTCAACGGCATCCCGGCAACACAGGACCAGTTGGTGGCGGGCATTGCCATGAAGATTCTGGGCGACGTCGTGGCCTGGACCGCCATTCTGATCGTGGCCATTCGGTGGACCAGGGCAGAGGCGGAGTTCCAGCGGAACGAAGAAGGCGCCAGCCCGGCGCCGGCCGGTTAGAAGAGAAACTCGAATCCCAGGCGCACGATGCGTGGGGGGCCGTAGATGAACACCGGCTGGTTGAAGTCGGTGGCGGCTTGCAGGTACAGCGGCAACAGTTCCGCCTGCCCCTCGATGAGACCGTTGCCGTCGACATCGGCCCATGACCGGTACCGGGGCGATTCGTAGGGGATGGGTGAAGGGTCGCGCTGGTAGGCCTCCGTGGCCTGGTCGGTGAGGCCGTCCGGGTCGAGGAACGGGGTCCCGGTATCCCGGCGCACCGCAATGATGTTCTCGGTGTTCAGCAGGTTGCGGATGTCGAGGTAGATGCCGGCCCACTGTCCCCCGATCCGGAACATGCGTCGCAGCAGCAGGTCGACCGTCGATTGGCTGGGGAGGCGTGAGTCGTTGGGCCGGCCCACCAGCGAGTCGCCCGCGGTGTTGGTTCTGGAATAGGGGAGTCCGGACTGATAGCGGTAGACGGCCGAACCCTGCCAGTCGGCCAGGAGGTCGATGCCAAGCAGCATGGGGCCGACCGTTTGGGGCGTCTGGCCGCGCGCGATCAGGGTCAGGGCGTGACGCCGGTCGAAGTCCAGAGGGTACTCGACCCGGGCGGGAATGATCGTGTCCCCGGCCGCGTCGATACTGGGCCAGCGCAATCGCAGGAACGGGCTGGTGGAGGTGGCGGTCGCTTTCTGGAGCGTATAGGCCACGCTGGCCCCCCAGTTACGGGCGAACTCTCGCTCCACGATGACTTCCACCCCCTTCACGTTGCCGAAATCCGCGTTGCCGAAGATCGACGAGTCGGGATCGATGCCGAGTGGGACCGAGGAGACGAGGCCGTCCAGCTGTTTGACGAAGCCGTTGAGGGTCACGGCGACCAGCGGTACCGGGCGGGCCCGAATACTGCCTTCGAACATGGTCGCTTTCTCGAATCCCAGGTTCGGATTGCCGCGGCGAAACCGGCCGGTCCGGGTGGTGTCGTCGAACGCCGCATCCGCCAGGAACTGAAAGTCCGGCGCCTGATGGAACACACCGTAGTTCCCGACCACGGTGATCGGTCCCAGGGCGGTGGAGAACCCGAACCGTGGACTGATGGTGCTCTGGGCCTTGATGCGTTCGTCGGCAAAGCTGGCGCCCGGGTCGAACAGGTCCCAGCGGAGCCCCAGGGTAAAGGCCATCTCCAACAACCGGGTGCTCCCCTCCAGGTAGGCGGCTGCCTGTGTCGGGGAAAAATCCGAGGCGGTCGCGGGAGGCACCGAGTCGCCCACCGGAAGGAAGCCGGACACCCGTTGGAACGTCTGGACCTGTTGGCTCAGGTACATGGCGCCGGCATACACATCCGAGGTGTTGCCCACCCCGATGGTGGCGTCCACCTGGTTGCGCCACTCCCGGTAATGGTTCCAGCCAATGCTGCCCTCCGATCCTCCTCCCAGGAAGAACGCCGGCACACCCCACGGGGAACGGTCCGAGTACCTCGGCAGGACGAATCCCGGTACCACGGAGGCCGCGGCCACCGTGTCCTGCCGTTTTGCCAGCTCCTCACCCACGAACCGGAACCGATCCGCGGTGAAGGCGCCGGCCTCATAGCGTACCGGCTCGGTCAGGGTGCCGCGCGTGAAGTCCCGTTCGTACCACGACGTCCGAAAGTCCATCACCAGTGGGGTCCCTGACGAGGGGCCGTTGACGAACTGGAAGCTTCCCGTCACCAGGTCACCGACCAGGCGCCGGGCTGGAGACAGTTCCGGCTCGTACTTGTACACGGGATCGAACAGCAAGCGCTGCTCCACGGAGTGGGCCCCGAACACCCGGGCGGTGTTGCGGCTCCCGACGGGGATCCGGAGCTTGCCCACGACGTTCCATCGCTCGGAGCTGTTGTGTGGCAACAGATACGGTTGCGTGGATCGGGGATCACGCGGCTCCGTCGGCGCCGGGGCGTTCACGGGGTCGGCGTCGATCTTGCCATCGAGTTCCAGCGCCCCGGCGAAGGTCACCCCGCCGCCCACCGGACCGTCGGCTTGGATGAGCAGCCGGTCGAGCCCCTTGTCCGCCGACCCGCCGAACGGGCGATCGGTCTCGTAGGCGGTCCGGCCCTGCCACCGCTCTCCGCCGTCCTTGGTGACGACGTTCACCAGGCCGGATATGGTCTGCCCGTAGCGCGCCGAGAATCCACTGGTGGTGAGTGAGGCCTCCGTCAGCATGTCGGGTGGCAGCTGCAGGCCCAGGGCGCCGGTGGAAGCGTCGAGCTGATTCTTCAGGCCCAGGCCGTCGACCAGGAATGCCTGCTGTCCGACCCGCCCGCCACGGTAGCTCTCGCCGACGACGCCGGCCTGCAACTGCAGCGCTTCGGCCAGGTCGTTCACCGGAAGTTCTCTCAGGTCCGCTGCCGTGATGCGTTGCTCGGATTGCATTGCCATCGGGTCCAGCACGGGATCATGGACCGCCGTGACGACGATGCTGTCCACCTCCACCGCCAGGGCCTGCAGCGAGACTTCGATCACCACGGTCTCCCCGCCTCGTACCAGGATGCTGTCCCGGCGGGCCGGCTGGTAACCGATGTGGCGGATTTCGAGTGAGTGCCAGCCGCTTCGGAGTTCGCGGATCCGGTAGCGCCCCTGGCCGTCGGTGACGTCACCGCGGCGGCCCTCGTCGATGAGAACCTGCACCCCGGAGAGAGGGGCTCCGCTGAGCGCGTCCTGAACCGTTCCGGAGATGTTGCCGGATTCCTGTGACAGGGCCGTCGAAGCCTGGGTCAGCAGCATCGCCCCGAGGAGTACCTGAACCCGATGGGCGCGGTTCATGGCTCGGACGCCTCGAACAGCCACAGGTCACCGCCGCCACCGACGACCACGGCGCCGGTGAGGGACAGGGCAGGATTTCCCAGTGGCGGCGTACCGCCGTCTCCCACCATGGTGTCGCTGGTCCCGAGCAGCAGGTCGACGACGATGACCGACGTCCCCGCAGTGGTGGCCAGGCGGTGGTCGCGGATGGAGATATGGCCCGGCACACCCGGTGAAAAATCATGGAGCACCGTCGGGGTCCCACCGGAGAGGGCCTGTTGATAGACCCGGCCGTCGCTCCGCCGGGTAAACGCGACGGAGTCGACGGCAGTGCTTGCCGCCAGGGAGCGGGCCGATCGGGTTCCTGGCACCACCATGGCGGTCACGGTCGGCGCCAGGTCCACGGCGACGATGATGCGGTCCCGTGACGTGGTGTTGGTGATCCCGAAAGCCCCGAGGTAGGCGAGGCGGTTCTCCCCCAACCATTGGAGCATGAGGATGCTGTCGATCCTCGTACCGTCGATGGTCATCGGCAAGGGATGGACCACGGTGTACCCCTGCGGGTCGGCCAGCGTGGCGACCCGGAGGTGCGCGTGGTTGGGGACTCGACGTCCCGGTGTTGCCTGGGTGTAACCGTAGGCGAGTCGACCGGCTTGGGAAACCGCCGACGGTCCATAATGCTCCGTCGAATCGACTTGGCCCGGACTCCGGTTGCAGATCTCGGATCGACGGGCCCCGCCGTGTGCCGGCATCAGGGCGAGGCAGCGGTCGTGGTGGTGGACCGCGCTCTTCTCGAAGGAATACAGCGTGGCGGAACCGTCCGGCAGCCAGCTGGCGTGGAGGTCGACCCAGGGGTTGTAGGTCAGTCTCGCGGGTACGCCCGGCTCTTTGGGTACCGCGGCGTCATTGGGCCCGCTGACGGAGGGTTCACCATGGGTGCACGCGGTCGCCAGCAGCCCGCAGGCGATCAGGAGGCGTGTCGACACGGAACCACGAGTCCGGACATTCGGAGCCTCACGGTAGAGATCGAGCGGGGGCAATCCCGAGTCCTGCGGTCGGCCACCTCGGATCGGGGATGCTACTGAACAGGACGTCCCGGCGTGCGTCCAAGCCACAACCAGAAGAAGGACGTCGCGGCGCCCGACCCCCGGGGTCTCTCTCATGGCCCGGGTGGGGAAAACAGGAGCAGGTCCGCGAGGGTGCTGATTACGGTGATGGTATCTGTCGTGGGGTTCTGCGGTGTTGGGGGGATGATGGTGGTGGTGACCCGGTAGCCCTCCACCGCAATCGTGCCCTCAGGGGCCAACGCGGGCCGCCGATAGAAGAAGGCGGCCGCAGGCGGCAGTGCCGAGACGGTGCCGTTCGCCAGATCCACCTGGTAGAGCGGGCCACCCTGATCCTGCTGTCGGGTGCCCAGTACCGGATCGACCGAGAAGGTCACTTCACCACCCACCACGGCCAGCAGCCGATTCCCTCGCTGTACAGCGTCCCGGACGATACCCAGCGGGCCGAAATCGTGGAGCGTCGTCACGACGCCCGTGGTGAGTCCCTGCTGATACACGCGTGAATCGCCAGCGAGGGTGTAAATGATACTCTCGCTACTCTCGGCGCCGGCCACGGAGGTGGCGTTGAGAGTCCCTGGCACGATGGCCGGAGCGACGCCGCCAGCCAGATCGACCAAGATCACGGCCAGGCCGTCGACCAGAGTGTCTCGCGGTGTCCCGGAGTACTGGATCTTGAGCGCCAGGTAAACCAGGCGCGTCTCACTCAGCCACTGGAGGGCCCCGATGCCGTCGACCGTGGTGCCCTGGACGTTCGTCGGGAGGGTGGTCACCACCTGATAGTCGTGCGGATGCGCCAGGGTGGCGACCCTGAGCTCCTCGGCGTCAGGGTTCTCTCGTCCGGGGATGGACTGGGCATAGCGATAGGCGAGGCGTCCCGCCGGCGAGATGGCACTGGGACCGTACGCCTCGGTGGAATCGAGGTGTCCGGCGCTGGTGTTGCAGGCCTGGCCCAGACGTGTCCCGCCGCCGGCCGGAAGCAGGCCCAGGCATCGATCCCGGTTCTGCGCATCACTGGATTCGAAGGTGTAGAGGATGGTGCTGCCGTCTGGGGACCAGACGGGGTAGAGGTCCTGGAACGGATTCCTGGTAAGGGTGGCCGGATTGCCGGGCACCGGTGGTGTGTCGAGCCGTTCAGGCTCGGTGCCGAACGGCTCCGCGTGGGAGCAGGCGGCGACGAAAAGGGCCGTCAGGATGGTGCCGGTTGCGACTGGGCGCATAGGGAAGGGCCGATGGCGGGAGTTCGACCGTCTACCGTTCATGTTTCGCTTAAGTGACGTTCGGCCGCGCCGGCGCCCCACAACCGAGTTCAGGGCTGGGCGCCCGGGAACACGACGACGCTTTCGTTGCCCATGGGCCCGACAGCGGCCACCCCGAACAGGTAGTTGTCGATCACGATGTTCTCGAGGATGACCGCGGTGGTGTCGCCGACCCAGCGCTCAAACTGCCACTGCGGGGCGGTGGTTTCTCGCCAGAACACACGGTAGCCCCCGCCGTCTGGAAGCCCGCTCCGGCTCCAACGCAACGTGGTGGACGGCCGCACGGCGCCACCGATGGTGACCGAGTCCGGGGGCGGCGGCGCCCACGCCAGTGAGGCCATGGCCGCGACATTGACGGCCACGATGCGAGCGGCATACCGGGCGTCCACGCCTTCGGGCACGTCGCCGTAGGCGATGCCGTCTTCTATCCTCAGGTCCTGGTGCTGTCTGGTGTAATTCTCGTGCATCTCCGTCAGGCGCACGGCCGGAAACCCGAGGTCGTTGAAGCGCCGGTGGTCTCCGCCCCGGCCGAAGCGATCGAGGCGGTAGATCATGACCGCGTCGATGCCCGGGACGTAGCGATCGGTAATGCGATCCACGTAGCGCGCCACCTGGCGCGAGATGCCGTCGACCTCGCCGCCCCGAAAGCGCCGGCGCCGTCGCTGCTCGTCGGTTTCGTTGGCTGGGGTTGGCTCCGAGAAGACCCGGAACCGGGTGTTCTCGATCAGGCCGTCCAGGCCCTCGATGTTGCCGATGATATCGTTGTTGAGCACCGCTTCGACGATCCAGCCCTCACGCTGGGCACGTTCGGCCAGCTGGCGACCGCCATGCAGGCCCTGTTCCTCGCCAGCCAGCGCGGCGTAGACCAGTGTCTTGCCGAAGCGATGGCGCGACAGGATCCGAGCCGCCTCCAGCGTGGCCGCCGTGCCGCTGGCGTCGTCGTTGGCGCCGGGGGCGTCACTGGTCGCATCCATCGGATCGGAGACCCGAGAATCGTAGTGGCCGGTGATGAGGACATAGCGCTCGGGATGGGTGTGACCGCGCTGGATGGCGACCACGTTCACCAATCCCACATCGACAGGGACGCGGGTTCCCTCTTCCCCGACGATGAGGCCCTCGTCGAAGAAGACCTCGAGGCAGCCCCCGCAGTCCCGACCGATCCGGTCGAATTCGGCTTTGAGCCAGCGCCGGGCCGCCCCGATGCCACGGGTCATCGAGACGGTATCGGAGAGTGTGTGCCGTGTCCCGAAGGCGGCCAGCTGACGGATGTCGCGCTCGATGCGATCGGCGGAGACCATGGGCACCAGCGCGCGCACGCGGAGATCCTCCGCGGCCGGAGGCCGGGTCTGTGAATGCACGGTGCCGGGTATGGTCAGTACCATCAGCAAGGCCAAACGGCGGAAACGCATGGGTGTTGTCCGAGTGCAGGAGCTGATGTGAGGGAGTTATCTCCATCGGGGGGCTGTGGCAAGATGAGGCGCCGGTGTAGCTTCGACCCTCGGACAGCGAAACGGTGGACGGCATGATGCGGCTGATGATTCCGGTTCTGGTGGCGGCAGGTGTCGGGGCGGCGCTGGTGGCGAACCGGCGCGTCGCGCCGATGACGGCGTGTGACCAGGTGCCCGCGGGCCGCCTGGCGCCAAGCCGGGACCTCTACTGCGTGGAGTTGGTGCCGGCGCCCGGGCTCGAAGGCGTCGAGGGCCGGGTGGCCCTGACCTTCGAGGAATCGCCGTTCACGCACGCCGTGACGGCGGACGGACGCACGCGCTACCGTGCCTCATTCATCCTCAGCGATCTCCCAAACCCGGAGAGCCTGGGCCCCTATTCCCGATACGTCGCCTGGGTGGCGACTCCGGTGCTCCACCCGATCCGGCGCCTGGGAGAGGTGACCAACGGCACCGTGACGCTGGGGCCGGTCGAATTCGACAAGTTCGTGCTGTTGATCACGGCCGAGCCGGACGACAGCACAGTGGAACGGCAGGGCCGGCTGGTGCTGCGCGGGCAATCCGCCAGTACCAGGATGACCCCACCGGACATCCTGGAGTTCTCGCTGGGGGCTGGAGGCATGGCCTGGGGCGACGACGGCGGCCCTCCCAGTCGTGACGCGTGGCCTCTCCCGCCGATGCCACGAGGAGTCGCCATGCTCCCGGCCATGCGGGAGTTCAGACCCCGGGTCTCACCCTGGCTTCCCGAGTCGGGGCCCGACGTCCCTCCGGTACGCCCCCAGACGGTGCACACTCTCCAGGACGGCGACACGCTGATGCTGGAAGCGGGGCCGGTCAGCCGGGTGCTCCGGGGACGGACCGTGACCATGCTGGGCTTCAACGGCCAGCATCCGGGCCCGTTGCTCGACGTCCCTCAGGCGGCGACCGTTCACATCGATTTCCGCAACAACACCACCTGGCCCACGACGGTTCACTGGCACGGCATCCGGCTCGACAACCGCTTCGACGGCGTCCCGGGAGTGACCCAGGCGCCGGTGCCCCCGGGAGGCCGCTTTCTCTACTCCGTGTTCTTCAAGGATGCGGGGATCTACTGGTACCATCCGCATCAACGCGAAGACGTCCAGCAGGATCTGGGGCTGTACGGCAACATGCTGGTGCGATCCTCCATGCCGCACTACTACGGGCCGGCGCACCGGGAAGCTCTGCTGGTCCTGGACGACCTGCTGCTCGGCCCGGAGGGTCTGGTGCCTTTCGGGTTCGAAAGCGCCAGCCACACCCTCATGGGCCGTTTCGGCAACGTGTTCCTGGTGAACGGTGAACCGGACTATTCGCTGGAGGTCGGGCGCGGCGAGGTGGTGCGATTCTTCCTCACCAACGTGTCGAATACGCGTACCTTCAACCTGTCCTTTCCGGGCGCCCGGATGAAGGTCCTTGGGTCGGATGTCGGTCGTTTCGAGCGTGAGGCCTGGGTTGAGAGCGTGATCATCGCTCCGGCGGAACGCTATGTGATCCATGCCCGGTTCGACACGCCCGGCGCCATTCCGATCGTCAACCAGGTGCAAGCCATCGATCACCTCAACGGCACGTTCGTACCCCAGGTGGACACCCTGGGTACCGTGCAGGTGTCGGCCACGGCCGTCGGGGAAGACCTCGCGTCCTCCTTCGGCCGGTTGCGTGAGCATCGGCGCGTTGGAGCCACCGTCGATTCGCTGCGGCGGATGGCCGACGGACCTCCGGATCACCGTCTGGTGCTGACCATGGAGACGGAGGACCTCCCCTTCATCATGGATCGACTGATGCGGCTGGACTCGGCCTATTTCCATCCGGTCGAGTGGAGCGGCACCATGCCGATGATGAACTGGTCCACCAGCCCGGAACAGGTCCACTGGATCATGCGGGATCCCGATACCGGCCTTGAGAACATGGCCATCGACTGGCGTTTTCAGGTGGGCGACGTCGTCAAGGTCCGGCTGGCCAACGAGCGCACCGTGTTGCACGGGATGCAGCACCCGATTCATCTGCACGGCCAGCGATTCCTGGTCCTGAGTCTGAATGGCGTTCCCAACGGCAATCTGGTGTGGAAGGATACGGTCCTGTTGCCGGTCGGCACGACGGCGGATATCCTCGTGGAGATGTCAAACCCGGGTCGATGGGTGATCCACTGCCATATCGCGGAACACCTCGAGTCCGGCATGCACATGGTGTTCACTGTCGATGAGCCTTGATGAGGGAGGTCCCATGCGTGGTTTGGTGAGTCTGGTGGTGCTGGCGGCGGTGTCCTTGCCCGGAACGGCCCCGGCCCAGGACGCGGCCGATCTGAGTTCGACCGTCCGGCGCTACGTCTCGGTGGAAGCCCCGTCGGTCGTACTCACCAACGTCCAGATCATCGACGGGACCGGGGGGCCGGTCCGGACCAACCAGACGGTCGTCATCGAGGATGGTCGCATTACCGGGGTGGGGGACGCCGGTAGCGTGCGAGCCCCGGCGGACGCCGCGGTGATGGATCTCGCCGGGCACACGGTCATTCCCGGCCTGGTGGGCATGCACGACCATCTGTTCTACACGGCCGTCGGCGGGCGCCGTGTCCAGATGAGCTTCACCGGGCCCAGGCTCTACCTGGCGTCCGGTGTCACCACCATTCGGACCACCGGCAGCAATGCCGGCTACGCCGACATCAGCGTCAAGGGCCAGATCGACCGGGGGGAAGTCCCCGGGCCCCGCATCCATGTGACCGCTCCCTACATCACGGGCGGCAGTTCGGCGGGAAGCATGGCCGCGGTCAATGATCCCGAGACGGCCCGCCGGTTCGTGGCGTACTGGGCCGAGGAGGGCGCGACCTGGATCAAGGCCTACACCAACATCACCCGCGCCAATCTCGGCGCGGCCATCGCGGAGGCGCACGCCCGTGGGCTCAAGGCCACCGGGCACCTGTGCTCCGTGACGTTCCGCGAGGCCATCGAGCTCGGCATCGACAACCTGGAACACGGCCTGCTGACCGACACCGAGTTCGTGGAGGAGAAGGAGCTGGACCGTTGTCCCTCCAACGCGGCCGTCGTCATTGGCGGCACGGTCGATCTATCCAGCCAGCAGGTGGCCGACGCCATCCGCTTCATGGTCGACAACGACGTGTCCATGACGTCGACCGTTCCGGTGTACGAGCCGTTCGTGGCCGGCCGACCCACCGCCGATGCGCGGACCCTCGAGGCCATGGCTCCCGCGGTACGCGAGGACTACCTCGCCATCCGGGCGCGTATCGACAGCAACCCCGGTCAGGGACTGACGTGGGACATGCTGCTCAAGGCGCTCCACTTCGACAAGATGTTCTACGAGGCCGGCGGTCTGCTGGCCGCCGGCGTGGACCCCACCGGGATCGGGGGCGCCCTCGCCGGGTATGGTGACCAGCGGAACTACGAGCTTTTCATCGAAGCCGGGTTCACGCCGGAGCAGGCCGTGCAGATCGTCTCCGCCAACGGGGCGCGGATCCTCGGCGTGGACGGTGAGCTGGGGACCGTCGAAGCGGGCAAGATCGCCGATCTGGTCGTCCTGGAGGGCGACCTGACTGCCGATCCGTCCATCATCCGGAACGTGACGACGGTCTTCAAGGGCGGGATCGGTTACGGCTCTCCCAAGTTGGTCGAGTCGGTGAAGGGGCGGGTCGGCATCAACTAGGGGTGGTGCCGTCCGTCAACGCCCCATGACCCCGGGGAACCGCGAAGGGTCCAACGGATGGCCCGGAAAGACCGGGCCAAGATCCGTGGCGCCGAGGTGTCCCTGGAGCACCTCGGCGAACAGGTCCCGGAAGTCGGTGGTGACGGCCAGGTCGCGCCCCTGATACAGGTCCGACCCGTCCAGGCCGGGCCAGCGGCCGTACACCGATCCGCCGCGGACGCTGCCGCCCATCACCATCATCGCCGTCGCGTGCCCGTGGTCGGTGCCCCGGTTGCCGTTCTCCCGGACGGTGCGACCGAACTCCGACATGGTGAGGACGACGACGTCGGCCATCAGTTCTCCCAGGTCCGCCGAGAACGCCGCCATGCCCTGGCCGAATTGGCCGAGCCTGTTGGCCAGTTGGCCTTCGTCGGCGCCCTGGTTGACGTGGGTGTCCCACCCCCCGATGTCGGCGAAGGCCACTTCGAGTCCCATTCCCGCCTTGATGAGCTGAGCGATCTGCATGAGAGACTGCCCGAACTGGCCGCGCGGGTAGTCCACGCCATCCGCCGGACGGTATTGCGTGGGATCCACCTCGCGCAGCATCTGGACCGCTTCGAAGCTCTCCTCTGATGTCGAGGCCAGGAGCCCGGTGGCCGATCCCTGATACAGGGACTCGAAGGCCCTGGTCAGCTTGTCCTTCGATTCCGGCCTGCGGGCTTGAAGACCGAAGGTGCGCAGATCCCCAATCGCCAGGCTGGGAGCGGCGCCGCCCAGGATCCGCGGCAGCTGGGGGCCGAACGCCACTGCCCGGAACGGCGTGGCCTCGTGTTCCTGGTCGTGCTGACAATAGCGGTTGAGCCACCCGTCACGGGTCGACTTCACGCCCGGTGTGGCGGTTTCCATGTAATCCTGGGCATCGAAGTGGCTTCGGGTGTCGTCGGGCGACCCCGCGGCGTGAACGATGGCCAGGCTGCCATTGTCCCACAGTGGCTTGAGGACATCGAGCTCTGGATGCAGGCCGAAATGGCCGTCGAGGTCGACGACACGATTCCGTGGGACCGCGATACGGGGCCGGTCGCGGTAGTAGGCCTGTTCACCGTGCGGCACGACCATGTTGAGGCCGTCGACGGCGCCGCGCTGGAACAGGCACACCAGCGTCTTGCCCTTACCGGCAGGGCGGAGACCGGGGAAGGCATAGGCGGCACGGTCGAGGAACAGCGGGTCGAGGCCGAAGCTGGCCAGGGCCATGGTGCCGGCCCTCAAGAAGAATCGTCTGGTGATCATGGGTGCGGTCCTCGGGTCATTGGCGCTGGAACTCGGGCCCGCCGATGGCCAGGCCGACCGCCAGGGCTCGCCTCGACGCCACGTCCGGCAGGCTCTCCAGCTCCCGGCGCAGGACCGCGCGCGTCGTGGCGGACATCCGTCCCCCCAACAGGCGATCGTCCACGGCGTCGATCAGTTGGTCCGTGTCCTCGGCCAGCGGGACGACCGCCGTCAGATCGATGGTCACACCCCGCAGCGAATTGCCTGCAAGCGACATGGCGACGTTCATGCGGTTCAGGAGCGCACCGCTGTTGACCCAATCCTCCTGGGTTTCGGGGTACCCGGTCGGGGCCGCCTGGAGGTAGAGCGGCTGGCCCAATTGCCCGACGACACGAGCCATCCCCGGCGAGTCGTCCGGCGAGCCGCCCAGGACCCTCACGGCACTGACGGTGAACTCGAGCGGCGACTTGACCTTGGCCCCGCGGTTGGACTCGGCCCAGAACTCCGGTGTCCGGAACATGGCGCGCAGAATGGTGGGGATGTCCCCATCGCTTCGCCGCCAGGCGGCGACCGCTGCATCGACGCAGCCGGGCGACGGCTGGTCGGAAACGAACCGGGCGCACAGCTTGCGACTCACGTGGTGCATGGTGGCGGGGTGCCGGGCCAGCATCGCCAGAAGTCTCCGGCCTTCCTGCTCGCCCTCTCCTTCCGGGAACCGTTCGCCCATGACCCACTTCTCCCCAGCGTCATGGGCCCAGGCATTGAAGTGATAGCGCAGGCGGTCGTCCCGTCGGGACAGGCTCCACCCCGTGAGGATACGGGCCACGTCCTCGACGTCCTGCTGGGTGTAGCCGGCATCGACGCCGACGGTATGGAGCTCCAGCAGCTCACGGGCATAGTTCTCGTTGAGGCCTCGAGGGAGTCTGGCTTCGACTTGTCGTAGCAGGGAGTCCATCCGCGCGCCGGAGGTTCCGTTGGCGCGACGTCCCGACCGGCTCATCCGTTCGAGGCGACGAACCAGCTCCGGCGGCATCGACCCGGGTGCCACGCTCTGGACGTTGTCGAGATAGAACAGCATGGCCGGGTCCCTGGCCGTGGCCAGCAGCAGGTCACCGAAGTTGCCCATGGCGTTCGGACGAATGGTCTCTTCGATGTACCCCGGGAGGAGCACCCGATCCAGGCCTTTGGCGAGGTAGACGTTGAAGTGGTTGGTCCAGAAATCGACCATGACCTCGTGCAACTGGCGGTTGGAGACGGTCGCCCGAACGACCACGAGTTGTCCGACCTGGCCGGCCAGGCGTCGCATATGACGCCCGCGATCGGATACCATGCCCCGTCCAATCGCTTCGGCGGTGTCACCCTGGGCTACCATGGCCTGCCGTTCGCGGCGCTCGCGCTGGAGCGCCAGGAACTCGCGGCTCAGTTCATCCCGGCTGTAGGCCAGCAGCGTGAAGTCCGACTCGCGAACCTCGAGCACGCCATTGTCGATGCTTTCAGGATCGAGTTGGCGCTCGACCCAGTGCCAGACGCCCTCCCGACTCACCGCGTCGACCTGACCGGGAAGGGGGCCGTAGGCGAGACGGTTGAGTACGTGGACGGCCGAATCGTGCGCCGACGCGAGGGCCTGGGCGGTCAAAGCGCCGGGGCACAGGGGGACGGCCAGTGTGGCCGCCAGGATCAGGCGTGGTGTCATGCCAGTGGGACGATCTCCACGGCACCGCGTTAAGGCATCCCTCGGGCCGGCCTCTTGCCAAGGTCCGGAGGAGACCCCCATATGATGGGGTGTGGCTGGGCGGCGCGGCCCGGCCGCCGACGGTGCATATTGAAACTTGGTTGGCAGATGCAAGGCCGCGCTCATCAGCGCTGCCATGTCCAATTCGGAACGGACCGTTCGTCTCCCCATCGAATGTCGCCGGAGGCCCAGGTTCTTGCCGACCCTCTCGTGGAACGCTCCATGATCCGACTCCCGTCACGCATCAGCCTCCTCCTCGTCAGCCTCACGCTGGCGGCCTGTAGCACCGAGCCGTCCTCGATGTTGTTGCCCAGAGGCCAGGTCTCCGCGGAGTACAACCAGTCGTGCTTTCTGAGCCTGGATGGCTCGGCCCGCTGTTGGGGTTGGGGCGGCCTGGGGCAATTGGGGAATGGCGATACGCTTTCGGCGCGGAGCCCTGTCGCGGTGGCGACCAACCAGCCATTCGTCGCGATCGATGCCGGCAGCAACCACACCTGCGCACTGACGCAGGCCGGAGCCGCCTATTGTTGGGGCGCCGAGGTGTACGGGGAACTGGGGACCGGAAACAACATGGGGTTTGCGCCGGCGCCTGTGCCGGTGCAGGGTGGGCTGGAGTTCCTGGAGTTGAGCGTCGGAGACGGTCACACCTGCGGGCTCACGACCTCGAGTGAGCTGTTCTGCTGGGGGCTGGGGTTCTCCGGCCAACTCGGTACCGGACTGCGATCGGACGAGTCCCGGCCGGCCCAGGTGGCGAGCCCGGCACGATTCTCCCAGGTCAGCGCGGGGCTGATGGTGACGTGCGGTGTGGCGGGGGGCGGCGAGGGGTACTGCTGGGGTGACAATACCTTCGGCCAGTTGGGCATTGGCGCGGTAGGCGGCTCCTCCGATCAACCGGTGCGCGTCAGCGGGGATCAAGTGTATCTGTCCATCACCACGGGCTGGTTCGTGACCTGCGGCATCACCACCGCCCGGGACGCGTATTGCTGGGGATTGGGTTCGTTCGGGCGACTGGGGAACGGTCAGCAGGAGGAACTGCCGATTCCCACACCGACCCTGGTGCACGGTGGCCTCAAGTTCCAGCAGATGGACCTCGGGTCTCAGCACACCTGCGCCGTGACCGTGGCTTCCCTGGCCTATTGCTGGGGGCTCAATACCTACGGGAAACTGGGAGACGACATCGGGCCCAGCGGCCTGGAGCCGATCCCGGTGAGTGGCGGGCACGCATTCAGCCAGATCAGCGCCGGCGGGAACCACTCGTGCGGCGTGACCCTGACCAACGAAGTCTACTGTTGGGGATTCAACATCCTGGGTCAACTGGGCGTTCCGGCCCAGGTGAAGCCCACCTTCACACCACTGCGCGTCTTCTTCTAGCGAGAGCCGCGCCGGTTGCCGTCAGGCCGCGTCGGCACGGCTTGACGGGTGATCCACCAGCTCCCCGCGCATGACCGTGACGGCACGCCCGGCAATGGCGACGCGGTCGCCGTTGGTACGGACCCGCAGGATGCCGCTCCGCTCCGACGCCTGCAGCGCCATGAACTCCGTCTTCCCCAGCCGCTTGCACCAGTAGGGCCCCAGACAACAGTGGGCGGAACCGGTGACGGGGTCTTCCGAGACTCCAACGGCCGGCCCGAAGAAGCGGGACACGAAGTCGTACTCCGTCGAGGCGGACCGACAGGTCACGATCACCCCTCTGGCCGGCAGTGCTTTCAGGAGCGTGTCGTCTGGTTCGATACCGCGGAGTTCTTCCTCGTTGCAGACCTCGACCAACAAGTCGAATCGGTTCTTCCCGACGTAGGTCGGCGACCGTCCCAGGGCTTCGGCAAGTCCCGGAGGCGGGGCGATGGCTTGATCGGGAAGCGCGGGAAGATCGAGTTCGACCCAGTCGCCCTGCTTGACGGCGCCGAGGGTGCCGCTGAGCGTGTGGAAATCGAGTGGCTGGTCCATGGGGCGGAGCCCCGTTTCCCAGATGACGTGCGCCGCAGCAAGGGTGGCATGGCCGCACAGGTCCACTTCGACCTGGGGCGTGAACCAGCGCAGGTCGAATCCATCTTCCCGGGTGACGATGAACGCGGTTTCGCTGAGGTTCATCTCCCGGGCGACCTGCTGCATCCATTGCGGGTCACGGGCCTCGGTCAGGAGGCACACGGCGGCGGGGTTGCCCCCGAATGGTGTCGCGGTAAACGCGTCGACCTGATGAACGGAGACAGGCATGGTGGCCGGCATAGGCGATGGTGAATGAGTCGCTGAATGATAACGGGATGAGGTCCGGAACGTCAGGTGGGCGGGCCGGCGTGGTGGCAGGCGACCCGACCGGCACCGATCGATCTGAGTTCCGGCACATCGCTGGTGCAACGCGAGTCCTTGTCGGGGTGAAAGCACCGCGCGTGGAACGGGCATCCGGATGGGGGATTCGACGGACTCGGCATCTCACCCTCGAGGACGATGCGGGATCGCTGCCCGGCAGGGTCGGGGACCGGGACGGCCGACAGGAGTGCCTGGGTGTAGGGATGCCTGGGGGTCGACAGGATGTCCTCGGTCGGTCCGGTTTCCACCAACCGGCCGAAATACATGACTGCCGTTCGGTGCGCCATTTGCCGAACCACGGCCAGGTCGTGAGCAATGAACAGATAGGCCAGGCCATGTCGTTGCTGCAGATCGACCAGCAGGTTCACCACCTGCGCCTGGACCGACACATCGAGCGCCGAGACCGGTTCGTCACAGACGAGGAAGGTGGGCTCGACGGCCAGCGCCCGGGCGATCCCGATGCGCTGACGCTGACCGCCCGAGAACTCATGGGGGAAGCGGCCGGCGGCCGCGGCTTCGAGCCCCACCTCCGCCAGGAGCGACTCCACGCGGCCCGGAACATCACCTGACGGGACCACTTGGTGGATCCTGAGCCCTTCGGCGATGGCGTCGCCAACCCGCATCCTCGGATTGAGAGAGCCGTAGGGATCCTGGAAGATGATCTGCATGCGGCGCCGGAACGCGCGCAACTCCCGCCTGGGGAGTGTCAGGACGTCCGTGCCATCGAAGCGAACGCTCCCTTCGGTGGGCTCCTCCAGGCGGAGGATGGATCGCCCGACCGTCGTCTTGCCGCACCCGCTTTCACCCACCAGGCCGAGTGTCTCGCCTGGCGCAATGTCGAACGACACGCCCTCAACGGCGCGGATCGTCTCGGACGAGGCGCCGAACATGCCTCGGCGTCGATAGTGCTTCACCAGGTCGCGGACTTCCACCAGGGCCGGGCGCGCGGTCACGGTCGTTCCTCCAACCAGCAGGCCGCCTGATGTCCGTCGCCGGTATCGCGAAGCGGCGGATAGTCGGCACATCGATCGAAGACATAGGGGCAGCGCGGCTGGAAGCGGCACCCTGATGGCCAGGCGTCCGGCGTGGGGACCGAGCCGCGGATGGGACTCAGGCGTTGGACGGGTCCGTCGATCCGGGGCACCGAGGCGAGGAGTGCTCGCGTATAGGGATGGGTCGGTCGCGAGAACACGGTCGTCGTGGTCCCGTGTTCGATGATGCGTCCCGCATACATGACGGCGACCCGGTCCGTTCGGCCGGCCACGATGCCCAAGTCGTGAGTGATCAACAGGACGGCCATGTCGTGAGAGGCACGCAGCCTGTCGAGTACCTCGAGGATCTGTGCCTGAACGGTGACATCGAGCGCCGTCGTCGGCTCATCGGCGATGAGCACCTTGGGCCGGCACGCGAGGGCGGCGGCGATCAGGACCCGTTGCCGCATGCCACCGCTCAACTCATGCGGGTACTGCCGGTACCTGGTCGCCGGATCGGCAATGCCAACTTCCTCCAGGAGCGCCATGGCCCGGTCCCGGGCCTGACTGGTCGGCATGTGGTCGTGCGCCAGGATGGCTTCGGTGATCTGGCTTCCGGCGCTGTAGACCGGGTTCAGGCTGGTCATCGGATCCTGAAAGACCATTGCGATCTCGGCGCCACGCACCTCGCGCAGGGTCTCGTCCTTCATGCCGATCAGGTCGCGGCCATCGTACCTGATGACACTGCCCTGGCCCACGGTGGCCGTATGTGGCAACAGTCGCAGGATGGCCAGCGCCGTCAGACTCTTGCCGCACCCCGATTCGCCGACCAGCGCCAACGATTCGCCGGCCGAGAGGTCGAGGCTGACCCCGTCCACCGGAGTGGTCTTTCCGGCGCGACCGTCGAAGGTCACGCAGAGGTCACGGATGGTCAGCAGGGCCGTCATGCGCTTCTGGGGTCGAGGCGGTCGCGCAGGGCCTCGCCGATGAGATTGACGGCCAGCACGGTGACGAGAATCGCCAGCCCTGGAAAGATGCTGAGCCACGGGGCCGTCACCAGGACGGACTTGCCTTCATAAATCATGCTCCCCCAGGAAGGTGTGGGCGGCCGCACGCCGCCGACGCCCAGATACGACAGGCCGGCTTCCAGGAGAATGACGTTGCCGACCGCGAGCGTCGCCGCGACCAGAAGCGGCCCGGCCGCGTTGGGAAGGAGGTGACGCAGGATCAGGCGTCGTCTCGTGGCACCGAGGGCCCGGGCAGCCAGGACGAACGGTTCGCTCTTGATTCTCTGAACCTCAGCGCGGACCAGGCGGCTGGTTCCGAACCACCCGGTGGCCCCAATGACGAGGATGAACGGGACCACCGTGAGGCTGTCCCAGGCGGCCACGATCAGTAGCAGGATGAACAGTCTCGGGATGGCGATGGCTCCGTCGACCGTGCGCATGAGGACCAGGTCGACACTCCCACGGCGGCGCCGAGGACCAGCGACAGGAGGACAGCCACCACGGCGACCGCGAGCGAAATGCGCGCTCCATGGACGACGCGGCTCAACACGTCGCGGCTCAATTGATCCGTGCCCAGGGGATGCTGCCACGAGGGAGGTTGGGGCGCGGCGGTGATGTCCGGTTGGGCGGCCGGGTCCGGGAGAAACAGCGGACCCACGGCTGCGATGGCCACCATCACGGTGAGCAGTGCCAGACCCAATCGGCCCCAAGTGCGGCGGGCGTTGCGTGGCTCGGCCATCAGGTGTGCCTGAGCCTGGGGTCGAGGATCATGTGGACCACGTCACTCAACCAGGTGCCAAACACCACGGAGGCCGACACCAGAATGGCCGTCCCCATGATGAGCGGATAGTCACGTCCCGTGATGGCATGGGCCGTCAGGGAGCCAAGACCCGGCCAGGCGAAGACGTCCTCCACGAAGACGGAGCCGGTGACGAACAGGGGCAGCCACAGCCCGAACAACGTGAGGACCGGGAACAGGGCGTTGCGCCAGGCGTGGCGCCAGACCACCTGCCGCCTGCTCAGTCCTTTGGCCGCCGCCACCCGGACGTAGTCTTGGGACAGCGCTTCGATCATCGCCGTCCGCTGGTAGCGAATGGTGGCGGCGATGGTGACGATGGACAACGTGGCTGCGGGGAGGATCAGATGCCTGGCGATGTCGAGGACCCGAGTACCCCAGGCGGTGTCGGCCATGAGGGCCGGACTGGTCATGCGCCCGGTCGGCAACAGGTCCCAGTGAATGCCGAACAGCCACGCCAGGACGAGTCCAAGCCAAAAGGATGGAAGCGCGTAGGCGGCGAGCGTGAGGAAGGACAGCCAGCGGTCGAGGGCGTGTCCCCGATGGACCGCTTGCCAGACCCCAAGCACGATGCCGACCGTAAAGTTGATGAAGAGTACGGTGCCGCC
Source organism: Gemmatimonadota bacterium (assembly GCA_039587475.1). Classification (GTDB taxonomy): domain Bacteria; phylum Gemmatimonadota; class Gemmatimonadetes; order Gemmatimonadales; family GWC2-71-9; genus N074bin45. The sequence goes on from JBDHIK010000004.1 coordinate 28,032, forward strand.
GAGAAGGAGGGTGGCGGGAAGTCGCGCGGCGATGAGCGATGTCACGGAAGAGGGCGCGAACTGGATCGACATCCCCAGGTCGCCACGCGCCACCCCGGCCACGAACGACCGGAACTGAGCACCCACGGGCTCACTCAGGCCGAACCGCTCCTGCAGGTGTTGGTATTCGGCGGCGCTGATCTGCCGTTCCCCGGCGACTTCAGCCAGGGGGTCGCCAGGGCTCAATCGCATGACGAAGAACATCAGGACCACGGCGACCAGGAAGGTCCCTCCGGCCTGCACGGTGCGTCCCAGAAGCCAGCGGGTCATTCCGTCAGCGCGAGTCCGTCACGGTCCAGCGCCAGATGGCCGACCAGTAGCTGTAGGGCGGGAACTCGACGTTCCCGAAGCGCCGGTGCACACCGAAAATGGTCGGCGGTGAATAGATGAACGCGGCCGGGGCGTCCCGTTCGATCATCTCCAGAACGGCCTGCCACTGAGGCCGCGTCTCTCCGGCGGCGAACGTGGCCGCGGCCAGGAGTGAGTCGACCAACGGGTTGCAGTAGTGAGCCACGTTGGAACCGCCAATGCCGGCGCAACTCCAGCTCTGCTGGATCCCCGCCGGGGACGGATCCATGCCGGCGGAGGAGAAGTCGAGGTCGAAGTCACGGGCCCGGCGCCGCTGCGACCAGGTGGGTCCGTCCATGCCGTTCAGTTCCAGCCGAACGCCGATCTGGCGCCACTGTTCCTGAATCAGTTGGGCGAAGTGCGACCGTGGTCGGCTCGAGACCGGGTAGTTGAGGGTCAGGGCCAGTGGTTCACCGTTGCGGATCCATCCATCGTCGCTGAAGGTCCAGCCCGCCTGGCGCAGGAGTTCCCGGGCCCGGCCCGGGTCGTACGGCGCACCGGAATCCGTCGTGTCCCGAATCCAGTGGAGCCGGCTGACCGGGCCGGGCGGCACCGAGGCGGATGCCCCGAAGACCGCCTCGAGCATCGTTTTCCGATCGAGGGCGTGAATCAGTGCCTGGCGCACGCGAACGTCCGACAGGATGGGGTGGGGCCGTTCCAAGTCGTGCGGGTCGAACTGATTGAAGAGGAGGTAGGCGACGGTGTAGGACTCGGTGGTCAGGACGCGCAGGCCGGGGTCGGCTTCGATCCGTTCGACGTCCTGGATGCTGACGTTTCTGAGCGTATTGGCCTCGCCGCTGAGGAGCAGGTTCAGCCGGGCATCGTAGTCGCCGCCCCGCAGAAACATGACGCGGTCCACCTCCGGCGCACCGAGGTAGAAGGATGGATTCGCTTCGAGGACGAGGTGCTGTCCCGCCACGAATTCTCCCCAGCGGTACGGGCCGTTCCCCACAGGAGCCTGCAGGAAGTCCGAGGTCGCCACCGAGTCCGGGTGGAGGTGCTCCAGCAGGTGTGCCGGCAACGGCTGCACGTGGAAGGTGGCGTTGTAGAATTGCTCCGCGTAGGGACGGTCGAACCGTACCACGACCGTGGCTTCGTCTTCGGCGACGATGTCGGTCATGGTCGACAGGAGCGGAGCCAGCTCGGGCGTGAGGTTCGGGTCGCGAGCGCGGTCGAAAGCGAACACGACATCGCGAGCCGTGACCGGTGTGCCGTCGTGCCACTGGGCCCGAGGGTCGAGATGGAACACCAGGGTGACCGGGTCGCGGCGTTCCCAGGAAGCCGCCAGTCGCGGTGTGCCGTCGTCGCCAACCGTCTCCAGCGAGGCCGGGAGGTCGGCGAGCCGCAGGAACATGAGGTCGGCCTGGAGGAAGTTGGCCAGGCGGTTCTGGTACAGCGTGGGCACGGGCGACGATCCGAGCCCGCCAACGGGTATGATGACGGACGTGTCAGCCGGTCGTTCGGTCGCGCATGCGGCACCGAGTCCGAGGACGACGGCGGCAAGCATCCTGGGTTGGAACACGCTGGGAGAGCTCCGGTCGGAGGTGCTTCCAATATTGTCGCAAATGGACTGCGGGCCAAGGACGACTAGCGGCACCAGGTCCAATCGGGATCCCGGAAGCGCTCGGCGTGAACGGCCGCCAGCCGGTGACGTTCTGCGATCAGGTGGTCGTCTTCCCAGGTTCCGGGCCATGCTCGGGCGGCGGCAGCGACACGCTCAGCCACCTGGTCTGCCGTGGTCCGGGTGGCGAGGGCGCGGTTGAGGGGCAGGGCCCGGGAAGCGGGCGCGGCACCGATGGTCAGTTCCGTGAGGATCTCCTGATCATCGTCGAGCAGGATGGATCCGTGTTGCAGGAGGCCACCGGAGTGACGGATCTGGGCGCTCCCGATCACCTTGCCACCATCGATCAGGACTTCGCCCCCGACCGGGCTGGCGAAACAGGCGCCGGCACCGATCTCTGCCGGGGGCAGGGACACGTCTGCCAGAGTCGTGTCCGCGCCCAGGGACCGCAGCGCGGCCGCCAGCATCTCGTGGATCGTTTGGTAGGCTTGGCGCAGGGAGCCGAAGGCGTCTTCGGGCGCGGTGACGGCGTAGGTCAATTCACGTCCGTGCCAGACGGCACGGCCGCCGGTCGGTCGCCGCACGACGTCGATTCCCAGAGTCGCGATCCGATCTCGACGGTACCGGCGCCGCGCCGGTTCGTGACGGCCGAAGGACAGGCAATGCGGTCGCCACTGGTAGAGCCGCAAGTACCCGATGCCGTGCATGACGGAGAGATCGAGCAGTGCCGCGTCGGTGGCCATGTGGTGCCAGCCAGGACGCGGCATCGTCTCCTCGATGTGGACCCAGCGCACCGCGACTGTCCTCAGGCCTCGGCGTAGGCCTCCATGGGGAGGCAGACGCACACGAGGTTGCGGTCGCCGTAGGCGCCGTCCAGCCGGCCGACCGTCGGCCAGACCTTGGACTCCCGCGCCTCGGGCATGGGGAAGGCGGCCCGCTCTCTGGAATAGGGGTGTGTCCAGTCGTCGGCCGTGACCGCGGCAAGGGTATGGGGTGCGTTCTTGAGGAGGTTGTCCTCGCGGTCCGCCTCGCCGCTCTCGATTTCGGCGATCTCCTGGCGGATGGCGATCAGCGCATCGCAGAACCGATCGAGTTCCTCTCTGGACTCGCTTTCGGTCGGTTCGACCATCATGGTGCCCGGAACCGGGAAGGACACGGTGGGCGGGTGGAAGCTGTAGTCGATGATGCGCTTGGCGACGTCCTCGACATCGACCCCGGCCGACGCCTTGAAGGGTCGGACGTCCAGGATGCATTCGTGGGCCACGAGGCCGGTGGCACCCGAGTAGAGGAGCGGAAACACGTCTCGGAGCCGGTGGGCCACGTAGTTGGCGTTGAGGATGGCGACCTTGGTGGCCTCGGTGAGCCCGTCGGGGCCCATCATCGCCAGGTAGGCGTACGAGATGGGGAGAATGGACGCACTGCCCCATGGCGCCGCCGACACGGTCCCGCACGAATCCGCCATCCCGAGGGGGACGACCGGGTGGTCCGGCAGGTGCGGAGCCAGGTGGGCCTTGACGCCGATCGGTCCCATGCCGGGCCCGCCTCCTCCGTGTGGGATGCAGAACGTCTTGTGCAGATTCAGATGACAGACGTCCGCGCCGATGTCCGCCGGGTCGCACAGACCGACCTGAGCGTTGAGGTTGGCGCCGTCCATGTAGACCTGGCCGCCGTGCTCATGCACGATGTCGCAAATGTCCCGGATGCCAGCCTCGAAGACCCCGTGGGTAGACGGATACGTCACCATGAGGGCGCCGAGCGAGTCGCGGTGCGCTTCGGCCTTGGCGCGAAGGTCGTCGATGTCGATGTTGCCGTGCTCGTCGGACTTCACCACGACGACTTTCATGCCGGCCATGACCGCGCTGGCGGGATTGGTGCCGTGCGCCGACATGGGAATGAGGCATGTCGTCCGCCCGGTATCACCCCGCGCCTGATGGTAGCTGCGGATGGTCAGCAAGCCGGCGAACTCACCCTGGGATCCGGCGTTCGGTTGCAGCGAGATGGCGTCGAAGCCGGTGACGGCGGCGAGGCCGTCCTCCAGTCGGCGGAACAGTTCCATGTAGCCTTCGACCTGGTCGCGCGGCACGAAAGGGTGCGGTGCCGCAAAGGTCGGCCACGTCACCGGGATCATCTCGGTGGTGGCATTGAGCTTCATGGTGCAAGAGCCCAGGGGAATCATCGCCGCGGTGAGCGACAGATCCTTGTTCTCCAGGCGCTTGAGGTAGCGGAGCATCTCCGTCTCCGAGCGGTACCGGTGAAACACCGGGTGGCTCAGGAAGTCGCTGGTCCGCTCCAGGGAGGGGGGGATCGCCTGAGGCGCCTGGGCGGCGATGCCGGCCAGTTGGTCGGGCGTCGCGTCCACCCCGAAGGCGGCGAGGATGTCGGCCAGGTCCGTCACCGTCGTGCGCTCGTCCAGCGAGATCCCGATGCTCCGGTCGGAAATGGCGCGCAGATTGATGCCACGCTCCACCGCGGCGGCCATGACCTCGGCGGCGGCGGGCAGTTCCACGGCCAGGGTGTCGAAGAAGTCGTCGTGGACGACCGTGTGGCCATGCTGTCGCAGGGCATGCGCCAGCGTGCGGCTCAGGTCGTGGATCCGGCGGGCGATGCGGCGCAGACCCTCCGGCCCGTGATAGACGGCGTACATCCCCGCCATGACTGCCAGAAGGACCTGGGCCGTGCAGATGTTGCTGGTGGCCTTGTCTCGCCGGATATGCTGCTCGCGCGTCTGGAGCGCCATCCGCATCGCCGGATTCCCCTGGGCGTCCCTGGACACCCCGATGATGCGACCCGGCAGATTGCGCTTGTAGCGTTCCTGCGTGGCGAAGAACGCCGCGTGGGGGCCACCGAAGCCGAGGGGCACTCCGAACCGTTGTGAGTTGCCGACGGCGATGTCGGCGCCCCATTCGCCCGGCGGCGCCAACATGGTCAGGCTGAGGAGGTCGGTGGCCACGGTCACGAGCGCATCGGCTGCATGGGCGGCGTCGCACACGGCGCGGTAGTCGCGAATCTGGCCGTCACTGGCCGGATACTGCAGGAGCGCCCCGATGGTGTCGTCTCCGAACGCGAAGGTGTCGGGGTCGCCGATCTCGATACGAATCCCCTGCGGTCGGGCCCGGGTCTCGATAATGGCGATGGTCTGAGGATGGCACTGGGCGTCGACCAGGAAGCAGCGGTCCCCCTTCTTGCGGCTGACCGCCGCGGTCATGTGCATGGCCTCGGCCGCAGCCGTGCCCTCATCGAGGAGCGACGCGTTGGCCGTGTCCAGACCCGTCAGGTCCGAGACGACCGTCTGGAAGTTCAGGAGCGCTTCGAGGCGGCCCTGCGCGATTTCGGCCTGGTAGGGCGTATAGGCGGTATACCAGCCCGGGTTCTCCATGATGTTGCGCAGGATGACGGGCGGCGTGATGGTGTCGGCGTACCCCATGCCGATGTAGTCGCGGAACACCCGGTTCTTTGCCGCCATGGCGCGCAGGTCTTCCAGGACGTCGTCTTCGCTGCGCGCCGCCGGCAGGTCGATCGGGGTGTCGGTCCGGATGGCGCCGGGGACCACATCGTCCATCAGGCCGTCGAGGGATTCGTAGCCCAGGGTCTGCAGCATGTCGGCGATGTCCGACGGGCGCGGACCATTGTGCCGGGAGGCGAAGGTGTCGGCCGCTGTGTCAGTCTCGGTGATCATCCTGTCTCTTCCATGTCCTGTAAGGTGAAACGCCCCGTGGAGCATCCGCGGGGCGATTCCAGTCAATGCTCTCGTGCGGTGCCGCCGGGGTCATTCCCCGATGTGCTTCTTGTAGCCGGCCGCATCCATGAGGGATTCGAGTTGCGCCGGGTCGCTGATCTTGACCCGGACCATCCAGCCGTCGCCGTAGGCATCGCGGTTGATCGCGGCCGGGTCTGCGTCGAGGGCCTCGTTCACTTCGACGACCTCGCCGGTGACTGGGGAGTAGAGCTCCGAAACCGCCTTGACGGCTTCGATCGTCCCCAGGGAATCCGACTCTTCGAACGTGTCGCCCACGCCGGGAAGACTCACGAATACGATGTCCCCGAGCTCACCCTGGGCGTAGTCCGTGATGCCGATTTCCACGACCGAGGGGTCGTCCATTGGCTTGATGTATTCATGTTCGCTCGAGTACCGCAGCGTGTCGGGGACGTTGGACACCGATGCTCCCTGTTGAGGTTCGACGAGCCGCCGGGGGAGGATACCCGCAGGGTGGGGCCAAATCAAGCGCCTTCCGAACGGCCCTCCGCCTGTCCCACGAGGGCCTCCCAGACGGCTCGTGCCGAGGCTCGCAATTCGTCGAGGGTGCCGTCGTTCTCCAGCACGAAATGACTGGCCTGCCGCTTCCGTTCCGCGGGCCACTGGGCTGCCATCAGGGTCTCCGCCTCGTCGGCACTGAGGCCGCGCCGGGTCATGAGACGGGCCTTTCGCCGCTCGGGGGCGGCATCCACCAGGACGATGGCGTCGAATGCGTCCGGGTCGGCGGCTTCGAAGAGGAGGGGGATGTCGCTGACGACGACGGCGACCCCATTGTCCCGCGCGGCCTCGAGCAGGGCATGGCGGCGGCGCTCGACCTCCGGGTGCACGATGCCGTTGAGCCGTTCCCTGGCAGCGGCGTCGCCCATGACGCGGCGCCGCAACTCGGCCCGGTCCAGGGACCCGTCGGGTCGGATCATGTTCGCCCCGAAGGCCACGGCGATGGCTTCGAGGACGGGACTTCCCGGTTGCTGGCTGTCACGGACCAACGCGTCACTATCGATAACGGTCGCCCCCCAGTCGCGAAACCAATCGGCCACGGTGGACTTGCCGGCGGCCACGTTGCCGGTGAGGCCGACACTTAGCACGGTGGAAACCCACCGGCTGTCGTGTCACAGCAGATCGGTCTGGTCCTCATCCTCATGTGGCACCTGATGACAGTGGCGGCACCGCGCTTCGTAACTCTCCTGGCCGCCGACCATGATGGTCGGGGAGTCATACCGGGCTGGCTTGCCGTCGATGAGCCGCTGGTTGCGGCAGGCAAGGTCGCCACAACGGACGCAGATGGCCTGGAGCTTGGTGACCTGCTCGGCGACGGCCATCAGGTCGCCCATCGGGCCGAAGGGCTCGCCCCGAAAGTCGGTGTCGGTCCCCGCCATGGCAACGCGGATCCCTTGCTGGGCTAGGCTGGTGACCACCTCGATCACCGCCTCGTCCAGGAACTGGACCTCATCGATGGCGACCATGTGGGTGCCCTTCCGGACATGCCGCAGGATCTCCGTGGCGGTGTCGATGGGAATGGCCTCGAGTTGCGAGCCATCATGACTCGTCACGCTGTACAGACCAGCGTAGCGGGCGTCGAGATGCGATTTGAAGACGAGTGCGCGTTGACGTGCGATGATGGCGCGGCGAACACGGCGAATGAGCTCTTCGCTCTTGCCACTGAACATCACGCCGCAGATCACTTCCAGCCAACCGGCCTGGCGACCGTAGTACATCCGTGGTCCTCCTCGCGGGCCGCGTGAGGATAGCTCGGGTCGGAAGGGGGGTCAAGCTCGCAGAAACCCCGTCTCTTGCGGTTTTCCGGCCTTTGTACCGATATTGAGGCCGCAAACAGGGCACTTCCGGCGGTTACCCCTTGGGGGTCGGCCAACCTGGCGGGTTTCGCCGTGATGCTGCTTTTTCCGCACCCCTCATTTCAAGGAGACCGTCGTGAACAAGCAAGAGATGGTGGAAGAGGTCGCCAAGCGATTGGATACCTCGAAGGCCGGCGCTGCCGAGATCGTGGACACGATGTTTGCCACGGACGGCGTGATCGCGAAGGCGCTGAAGAAGGGTGACAAGGTCCAGATCGCCGGGTTCGGCAACTTCGAGACCCGCAAGCGGGCCGCCCGTCAGGGCCGCAACCCGCAGACCGGCGCCACGATCAACATCAAGGCGTCCACGGTGCCTGCCTTCCGTCCCGGCAAGGCCCTCAAGGATCTGGTCAACAAGAAGTAACCGGACGGGCATTCCGCCCGATCCGCACTCCTCCAGCACGTTACACGCTGGACACGGGCCACCCCGCTGGGTGGCCCGTCAGCGTTTCAGGGGGTCAGCGCCGGGGCCGTTCCAGGCGAGCGTTCACCTTGCGGCGCCTGACGGATGTGCCGTCGAGCCGCTTGGCAATGCCGGCGGCCGATGCGGCCGGCAGCTCGATCAGGCTGAAGGTCTCCTGGACGTCGATACGACCGATGTCCTCAGGCTTCACGCCGAGGTCCCTGGTCAGGGCCGCCACGAAGTCGGCCGGGCCGGCCTGGTCCTTCCTCCCCGCGGTCACGAAGATCCGGACGGTCCCCGAGGTGCCCCGGCCTGCAGCAGGGGCCGAGGGGACCCTGGTATCCCTGGCTGGCGCGACTACCTGAGGCGTGGGAGCGGGCGTGGCAGTCCACAGGCGATACAGTGCGCCGGCGACCTGCAGCGGGTCGTGGCGTTCCAGCAACGGGGCCAGGGCATGCACCGCGCGGTCGAGATCACCGCGGTCATCGGCCAGGGTCCGTTCGATCGTGGCTCGCTGCCGGGCCAGAGTGGTTTCTGACGGTGTCTGGGGCAGGCCGCGTGCCGGGCTGAGGGTCTTCACGAGCCGCGACAGGTAGGGGAGGCCGTTGGGCGGAGTCACCACGATCAGGCGATCTGCCTTCTGAGCCAGCCGGGCCAGCACATCAGGGGCCGGCAGATCGGCCGCGACGACCAGGGCGGCCTCGGGGACCTGCCCAACGCTCAGCTCTACGGCAATCGGGGCGGCAAGCAGGGCTGCCCGGACCGGTGCTTCCGCTGCCTGGGTGGCCACCCAGACGGAGGCGGCCTGCTGGCCCGATTCCCCGGTCCCTGTAAGGACCTCGAGTACCGTCTGGCCCACCCGGTCTGGCGAGGACACTGCCACCTCGATCTCGGTTTCGAGCGGCGAGGGATCCGTTGACTGACGGCCCACGACCAGCGCCTTCCTCAGGTAGCGCTCGCCCAAGCCATCGATGTGTTTCTGGTCGGCCGAGTACAGGATGCGCTGGGCCTTGACCGGGACGTCCTGCATCAAGTCGACGAGTGGAGCTTCGTCGTCCCACGTCTCGGGCCAGGCCATGAGAATGGTGGTGGTGTCGTCGAGGGGCAGGGCCGAGCGCGCCAGGAGGCCCGTGGCGATCTCCGCTGTGGTTACCAGCGCGGTCGGCATGGTGTCCCTGGTCAGGGTGTCGGCGCGACCGGCATCGGGGAGTGCGAGAAGGGTCCCACCGCCCGCGTGCCAGGGACCGGCGGCGCTTCGAGCCAAGGGGGTGATCATGGCGTCGCCCGCCAACACCAGGAGTTGCAGGCCCTGGTGCCCGGCCTTGTGGGCGATGGCGTCGAAGACGGGTGCTGCGTAGGCGGCCGCCGGGGGGCGGCACACCACCAGGTTGCCGCCCCTGGTCGCGGTGGGAGTGAACTCCCCCGCCATCGTCTGGTCCTCGGTCTTCATGCCGGAGTCGGAAGCCGACTCGGGCTCCGACGCACTCGTCTCGCGTGTCACCACAATGCCCTCGATTGTCAAAACGCCATGCTGCGGGGACAGGAAACTACCCCCTTCTCACGGTGCACGCCACGTCCCGGTGTTGACACCCTCCCCTGACGATGGGAGCTTTCTCCCGACTCGGAACGCTTCCGTGGAGACCCCGCATGCCAGACGGTTTATCGCAGAACCTCGCCTACCTGCAACCATCGCAGACGGTGGCTATCTCCAACGAGGCCAAGCGACGCAAGGCCGCGGGAGAGGACGTGATCGACCTCGGTGTCGGCGAGCCCGACTTCGGCACGCCGAGTGCCGCGTCCCGGGCCGGCATCGAAGCGATCCAGCGCGGCAAGACCCACTACCCCCCCAACGCGGGCATTCCCGAACTGCGTACCGCCGTGGCCGCCAACCTGTCCCGGTTGAGCGGTGGCCGCCCCGTCAATCCCGATGAGATTCTCATCAGCAGTGGCGCCAAGCAGTCGGTTTTCAACGCCTGTTTCGCGCTCTTCGGGCCCCGGGACAAGGTGCTCATTCCGGCCCCGGCGTGGGTGTCCTATCCCCAGATCGTCCACCTGGCCAGAGCCGAGCCCGTGTTGGTGCCCGGCGATCCGGAATGGGGCCTCAAGGTGAGTGTCGCGGACCTGGAACGGCACAGCGACCAGCTGACCAAGGGGCTGATCCTCAATTCGCCCTGCAACCCCACCGGCTCCGTGTACACCGAGTCGGAACTGCGGGCCGTCGTGGAATGGGCCCACGAGAAGGGGATCTGGGTCATCTCGGACGAGATCTATCGTCTGATCACCTACGGATCGGGCCCCGCCGCATCCGTGCTCGACCTGGAAGACGAACTGCTCGAGCGTATGGTGGTGATCTACGGCGCCAGCAAGGCCTACGCGATGACCGGCTGGCGTATCGGAGCTGCGCTGGCTCCGGGACCACTGTTCAGGGCCATGTCGGCGATCCAGTCGCATACCACCAGTGCCGCGTCCCACCCGGCGCAGTGGGCGGCGGCGGAGGCCTTCAACAACACCGAGGTCGAACGAGATGTTACGAGCATGGTGGCAGCGTTTCGGGAACGGCGTGACTACCTGGTGGATCGCTTCCGGGGGGACTTGCCCGGCGTGGAATTCGTAGAGCCCCACGGGGCATTCTACTTCTTCTTCCGGATCGACACGTTGCTGCTGGAAGGGGGCAGCCAGGGCTTCTGTCAGGCCCTCATGGAGGAGACCGGGGTGGCGTTGGTGCCCGGGATGGCCTTCGGGGACGATCGCTGGGTCCGTCTCAGCTACGCCGTGTCATTGGCGGACCTCAAGAGCGCACTCGACCGGGTCATTCCCTTCATCCACAAGCTGTCGACGGAACACGCCGCCTACATTTGATGTTCTCCCGGCCAAGCGGGCGTTGGCCGCTTACATTCCGGGCATGCCAAGCGAGAGTACCGTCCGCCTGCGTCGCGCCCTCGCCAACCGTGGCCTGACACCCGCCACCTGGATCGCCGAGGCGAGCGAAGGTCGTGCGGATGAAGCCACGGTCCGGCCGGCGCGATTGGTGGAAGACGACCGGCTACGGACCCACTCCGTTGGTGCGGGCGTTCCCTGTCCTGAGCCCCTGGCGTTTCTGGACGGTATCCAGCGCTACGAGATCACCGGGTATCTCGACTCGGCACCGCTCATCGTCGCCACCGTGGCGGCTGCGGTGCGCGAGCGTCCCGGTCCGTCCCGGCGCCCCCGCATGGTGGTCAGGGCCGAACGTCGATTGGCCATCGCCCAGGCCGAAGTCCTCGATGTGTGCGACGCCGACCTGGGTGACGCCCAGCGGGTCCCCCTTCCCGAAGACGTCGTGGGTCACCCGGTGCGTGAGGTCCAGGCAGCACGACGGGAGGTCGAGCGCGCCCGCGCCCAGGTGGAGCGCGACGTCGGGGCCCGGTTTCGCGATCGGTCGGATGCCTGGTTGATCATTGACGGCGCCCTCTCGGAGGGGATCGACTGGGTCACGGACCCGCGCATGATCGGCATCGTGAAGAGTCACAGCACGCTGCCGTTCGAGGGCGAGGACCAGGTCACCTACCTGCAGGTCCCCTTTGGCCACCGCTCGTCGATCTTCGCCCCGGAAACACGGTCACTGGCACCGGTATATTCCTGGGCACTGCGATTGTGGCCGTGGGAAGGCGAGGACCTGTTCCACGGCCTCATCCGGGTGGAAACCCGTGCGGCCGACGATACACTCGGCCGCGTCGACCTGCTGTCCCGGTGGCTCCTGGCGGAGCGAGCTCCGCTGAGTACGCCCGACAGCCGCTGGGACCGCCTGCTGTACGGCATTCATGACGTGGAGGTCTATCTGCGCACCCGCATGGTCCACTGATGACGGCTCAACCGGACCGCAGCGTCGCGGTCGGCCGGGTGGTGGCGACGGAACTCAAGCCGTCGACGCCTCACCAGTTCCATTTCTGGAGCGACCAGGACGCCCCCATCGGCATCGGCACCATCGTCCGCGTCGAGACCGACACGCGACGGGTCTTCGCGGTGGTGACCGACGCGTTCGCCTATTCGGACCTCCAGACGCCGATTCACGACGTCATCGGGGCCGAGGGCGATCCGGTGCTGGCGGAGCGGCATCCCACCGCCCGGGCGGAGATCCGGCTGTTCCTCGCCTCGGTCCTGAGGCAGGTACCCGAGGAGCCGCTTCAGCCCGTTCCGTTGTCCAGTGTCTTCCTCGCCGGGGACGAAGACGTCGTCGCGGCGCTCCGCATGGACACCTACACCGGAGAGAACTCCACAGCCGTCCCGGTCGGGGTCTACTCGGCGGGGGGGCTGGACGCCCCCGTATATCTCGATGCCGATTTCTTGCTGGGACCCGAAGCGGCCCACCTCGGAATCACCGGCGTGTCCGGGTTGGCCACCAAGACCAGCGCCATCGAGTTCATGCTGTCGAGCATCTTCCAGACGTTCCCGGAGAAGAAGGGCTCCGTGGCGGCGGTGTGTTTCAACGTCAAGGGTCCCGACCTGTGTTTCCTGGACCAACCCGCGGAGATGACGGGCGAAGACGAGGCGCTCTATGCCCGTCTGGGGCTGACCGCGGAGCCGTTCAGAAACGTTCGGCACTACGCGCCGTTCAAACCGGACGGCGTCAACCTGAATACGCTGCGTACCCACCCGGATCTGGCACACAATACCGAACCCCTGGTGTGGGGGCTGCGCGAGGTGCTGGACTACGCCGAAGTGCTGCTCAATCGGGACGACATCGACGCCAAGGCCGACGCGTTCATCGATTTCCTGGCCGAGCGGGTGATCGGCAAGGAATACCTCGACCCCACCCTTCGGGATGCCCCGTTTCGCGTCCAGACCTTCGCCGACCTGGAAGAATTCTTCCGCGCGATCTTCGACTTCATGGAGGCCATGGGTCGCGGTGGCGAGGTCTGGAAGACGCACCATGTGGCGACCATTCGAAAGGTCCGCAACCGGTTGGGCAACATCAGCACCCGGAGCAAGGGGCTGGTGATCGACGATGGATCCGTCAACGACCTGCCGTGGGGCCGGTTCGAGGATCGTGGGGTGCTGGTGATCGACGTGGCGGCGCTCGATCCGCTGGCTCAGGACCTGGTCTTTGCGCGCGTCGTGTCCAAGCTGCGGGAACACCTGGAGCGGCGCGATCTCGGTGTCGATCACGTCGTCGTGTTCGTCGATGAGCTCAACAAGTACGCTCCGAGTGACGGCCCCGAATCCTACGTGCGGAAGATGCTGCTCGACCTGTCGGAGCGAGGCAGGTACCTCGGCCTGGTCCTCTTCTCGGCCCAGCAGTTCCGGTCCCAGGTCCACCGGCGCGTCGTCGGGAACGCCGGCACGGCCTTGTTCGGCCGGATGGACATGGACGAGCTGGCGACCCCGGGGTACGGCACGCTGTCCCCGGCGGTGAAGAGCAAGTTGGCCACGTTGCCGAAGGGTGAACTCATGGTGCGGCACCCGCATTTCACCCAGCCGATTTTCGTGCGGTTTCCGCGACCCTGTGTGCTCACGGGACGGGAAGGCGTGGAACGGTACCCGCCGGTCCCCGACCTGGCGTTTCCCGCAGCCATCGGCCGCCAGCTCCGACAACTCGGAGCATCGGTGCTGGACGACGACGTGGCCGAACGGGTAGAAGGACGGCGCGAGGATGACGTGCGGCAGGCCGTGCACGCCACGCGACGGGCTCGGCCCGAAGATCCCTGGGCCTTCTTCCTCGCCTGCCTGGGCCGGACGGTGGCGCCGGAGGTGGCGCCACCGCCACGGGTCACCATCCCGTCGGTCATGCGCCACGACGACCCCTATGCTCCCTGATCGGAGACCTCGGTACCACCGATGAAGATTGCCCATCTCGCCGACGTCCACCTCGGATTCCGCCAGTATCACCGGCACACGCCGACCGGCGTCAACCAGCGTGAAGCGGACGTCGCCAATGCGTTCCGCTGCGCGGTGGACACGATTCTGGTGGATCAGCCGGCGGTCGTCCTCATCGCCGGGGACTTCTTCCACTCGGTCCGTCCCACCAATCAGGCGATCATCTTCGCGTTCCAGCAGCTGCAGCGCATTCGCCAGGCGCTGCCAGAATCCCGGGTGGTCCTGGTGGCCGGCAACCACGACACGCCGCGTTCCCGCGAGACCGGCGGGATCATCTCGCTCTTTCGGGAACTCGATGTCGAAGTCGTCGCCGGCGAGGCCCGGCGGCTGGAGTACCCCGAACTCGATCTTTCGCTGCTGGCGGTGCCCTACGCGGCATGGCTGGACGAAGGGCGCCCCGAGTTGCGTCCGGCCGGTGAGGCTCGGTATCAGGTGCTGACGATGCACGCCGAGGTCGAGGGAGCGTTCCCCTCCGACAGCAGTCGTCCGGAGTATGGCGGCGCCCTGGTCCACCCCACGGACATCGACGCCAGTGCCTGGAGCTACGTGGCCCTGGGGCATTACCACGTCCAGTCGCAACTGGCCCCCAACGTGTGGTACAGCGGGGCCCTGGAGTACACCAGCACCAACCCGTGGGGAGAACTCCAGGACGAAGCGGCGCGGGGTTTGGGCGGCAAGGGGTGGCTTCTGATCGATCTGGAAACCGGAGCGGTCAGTCACCGCCCCATTCCCACCGCGCGTACCATTCTGGACCTGCCGCCCATCGAGGGAAGCGACCTCTCGGCATCCGAGCTCGATCGACTCATCGCCGATCGGGTCCACACGCTGGCCGACGGCGTGCAGGACAAGATCCTCCGTCTGGTCATCCGCGACGTACCGCGCCACATCGGTCGCGACCTCGACCACACGGCGATCCGGCAGTACAAGGCGGACGCCCTCCACTTCCAGCTCGATCTCCGTCGCCCGGAGTCGAGGCGCACCGTCGGAGTTGGAGCACCAGGGACCCGACAGTCGCTTCCAGAAGTGGTGTCCGACTACCTGAGCCGTCGGCCGCTGCCCGGCGAGGTCGATCGGGAAGAATTCGTGCGGTTGGGAACGGAGTTGGTGTCGTCCATCCCCGCGGGTCCCACGGAAGACTGATGCAGCTCAACCGACTTCGCCTGGTCAACTTCCGGCAACACGCCGACACCGAACTGGCGTTCGGCGCTGGGCTGACCGGGATCATCGGACCCAACGGCGCGGGGAAGTCCACATTGCTGGAGGCGATCGGGTTCGCGCTGTACGGGACGACCGCGGCGCGGGGTACCCGGGATTCCATCCGGCGGCGCGGAGCGCCACCGCGCTCCACGGTGCGAGTCGAATTGGAATTCGATCTTGGGCCGCATCACTACCGGCTCAATCGCGGACTCAATCAGGCGGAGTTGTACATCGACGCCGATCCCTCGCCCATCGCCAACAGCCTGGGAGCGGTGACGGAAAATGTCGGGCGCCTGTTGGGGATGAACCGGGACGAGTTCTTCAACACCTACTTCACCAGTCAGAAGGAGCTGGCGGTCATGGCCATGATGACCGCTCCGGAGCGAGCCCAGTTCCTGTCGCGCGTGCTAGGCTACGAACGGCTGCGCCAGGCTCAGGCGCAGTTGCGTGGGACCCGCACCGCCCTCCGGGCCCGCGTCGAAACGCTTCAGCAGAGCCTGATCGACGAAGCCACGCTCGACACGGAACAGGAAGCGGCCGAGCACCGTCTGGCGCTCGCCCGGGAAAGTGAGGCGGCGATCGGTCGACTGGTCGACGACGCGACCGCGGAAGTCTCCCGGGCGGAACCGGTGTTTGCCGAGTTGCACACGGTGCGGGAGCAGGTGCTGAAACTCGACGGTGACCTGAAGGTTGCCGAGCATCGGGTCGAGGACACGCGTACCCGTTTCGCCACGCTCGATCGGCAGTTGGCAGAGGCCGTTGGCGCCAAGGACCGGCTGGTGGCGTTGGAGGAGCAACTGACGCCGCTGCCCGCCCTCCAGGCCGAGCGCCAGATCCTGGACCACCAGGCGGAGCAACACGCGGCACGCAACGCCTACCAGGAACAGGCGACGGAGATCCGGGAGCGCCTTTCCGAGTTGAACGACCGCCTGGCCAGGCTTCCCGAAGACGATTCCCTGGAAGTCGCCGTGCGGCGCAGCCAGGAGGAGCGCGACGCCAGCAAGGCGGCGTCCGCCGCCGCCGAGGAGCAGCGGACGGCGCATGTGCGGGACAAGCAGGACGCTCAGACCAAGCGCGCCACCCTGGTGGAGCAGTACCGTGATTTGAAAGCGCAGCGTGAACGGGTCCTAGCGGCGGGGGCGGATGGCGACTGCCCCACCTGCGGCCGTCCGCTCGGTGAGGATCTGGACGGCGTGATCGAACTTCTGGACCGGCAGCTTCAGGATGTCGAGTTCAACGGCAGCTTTTACAAGAAGCGTCTCGAGCAGCTCAAGTCGGTGCCGGCGGAGGTGACGGACGCCGAACGCACCCGCCTGGACCGGGAGCGCGCCGCCCGGGAGGCCGAGGTCGAGGAGCAACGGCTGCGGGATCTGGTGCGGCAACGGCCCGCACTGGTCGAGGACTGTCGTAAGGCCGAGGCGCGCCTGGCAGAGCTCACGGAACATCTGGCGGCCGCTGCCAGTGCCTTCGATGCAGCGCGTCATACCGAGGTCCGCCGGCAGATCGAGGCCCTGGCGGACGTGTCGCTCCAGGCCGAACGAGAACGGACGCTGGCGGGCAAGGCGGAGTCGCTGGTGGTGGAAGCCGCCGCGGCCGAGCAGGCGCTCTCAGAACTGGAAGCTGACGCCCACAGGCTGCAGGCCAGCTTGGCCGAGTTGGGCTTCACCGAGGAGGCCTTCCAGGCGGCCCAGGCCCAACTCGCCGACGCCAGGAGTCGATTGCACGAGGCCGAAAAGGGCCTGATCCAGGCCAGGGCGGATATCAGCGCCGCCTCCGAGGCGGTCGCGACGGTGACCCGGAGGCGCGAGGAACGCCGGACCATGCTGACGGCGCTCGCCACGGCAAAGCGCGATCTGGCATTGCGTCAGGAGTTGGATCGTGCCTTCTCGGATCTGCGAACCGACCTCAACGCGTCCTTGCGGCCCGAGTTGTCCGACCTGGCATCGGTGTTCGTTCGTGAGCTCACCAACGACCGATACTCCGACCTCGAACTGGACGAGGACTACCTCCCCACGCTGATGGAGGACGGCCAGCCCAAGCCGGTCGTCTCCGGTGGGGAAGAGGACGTGGCCAATCTGGCGCTGCGCCTCGCCATCAGCCAGATGATCGCCGAGCGTGCCGGCCAGCCACTGTCGCTGCTGATTCTCGACGAAATATTCGGATCCCTGGACGATGACCGGCGCGCTTCAGTCGTGGAATTGTTGCATAGTTTGCGGGACAAGTTTCCGCAGGTGGTGCTCATCACCCATATCGAGAGTGTGCGCGAGGGCTTCGACCGGGTGGTGCGCGTGACCGTCGACCAGGCGGCCGGCGTGGCCCGGGTGCACGAGGAACGCCTCCCTGAGCCCGAGGATGCCGGTGCCGCGGCGTGATCGCGCCATCGAAGGCCCCGTTGCGGCCACCGTCGACGACATCGAGGATCTGAACGGAGTCTTTGCCGAGGCGTTCACGGATCGCTATCGGCGCGACGGCCTGGTCGGCGTCCGGGTGCCACGGCTGAATCCACGGGTGTGGCGGTATGCCATCGAGGACGCCGGTGGCGGAGCGTTGCTGTGGCGTGATCGCGCGAACCAGGTCGTGGCGTTCAACATGGTGCACCAATCCGGGGCGGAGGGGTGGATGGGTCCGCTGGCGGTGCGTCCGGACCAGCAGGGACGGGGACTGGGGAAGCGTATCGTCGAAGCGGGGATCCGCTGGCTCGAGTCCCGCGGCGCCACGGTCGTGGGCCTGGAAACCATGCCCCGCACGGTGGACAACATCGGCTTCTACAGTCGGCTGGGATTCGTACCGCGCTACCTGACCGTGACGCTGCAGCGTGAACTGGAGCCCACGCCGGATGGGTTCGAGCCACGACACCTGTCTGAGGGCGGTCTTGAAGCCGGGCTTGCCGCATGTCAGGGCCTCACGGCAGCCCTGCTGGAGACGATCGACTACACACGGGAACTTCGCGTCACGGCTGACCTGCAGCTGGGCGATACCACATTACTCGCAAGCAGCGGGGAGGTGACCGCGTTCGGGCTCTGGCACTCCATCCCACTGGCCGAAGGGCGGCCGGCCGAGGAACTCCGGGTCTTGAAGGTGGTCGCCGGGCGCCAGGAGGAGTTCGAGCATCTGGTGGAGGCGATCGAGTGCTCCGCCGGGGGCGAGGGCCTGCGGCGCGTCTCCTTCAGGTGTCAGACGGGGTACCCCGCGGCGTACCGCTTCCTGGTGAAGCGGGGTTATCAGGTGCAATGGACCGATCTGCGCATGACGCTGGCCGACCGGGACGAGCCGATGCTCGCAGGGGGGGTGGCGTTCTCGAACTGGGAAATCTGAGCGGGGCGGGAGGAGCTACCTGGTCAATCCCCACCACCGCACGAACAGAATGGCGGACACCGCCAGGAACGCGTGAACGACCCCGACGCCCACCGGAAACACGAATCCAAAGAGGATCCAGGCGGTGAATGCGAGGAGGCTCAGTCCGAGCGTCACGGGCTTCTGAGGCATGAGGCAATCCAGGATCGTGTTGACGGTCTGTTGATGCTCTCCTATCTTAGTCTCGCATGGCGGTGATGGGGAGCTTTACTATTGAGCCAACACCCGATGACGGGCCCAGATTCCTTGATTGATGTCACGCCCCGAGAGGGGTAGGCAGATGTGGAGGTGAGGGCGCCACCTTTGCTCGTCGGGCTTCAATACCCCCTCTCCATTGCCGCTGTCGCAAGATGCGCCGATCCTTCGACAGGTCGGCGCTTTGCGTTGGGAGAAACTCCGAACCGGCCGTGAGGGCATGTCCACTGCTTCCGTAACCCGACGGGTCCACTTCAATGCGGCGCACCGGCTGCACAACCCCGCCCGTTCTCCGGAGTGGAACGTCACGACGTTCGGCTCGTGCAACAACCCGAACTATCACGGGCACAATTACGAGCTCGAGGTGTCCGTGGAGGGTGAGGTCGACCCCGAAACGGGATTCGTCCTCGACATTGCGCTTCTGCGCGCGTTGCTCGAGGACCACGTGATCGGGCACCTGGATCACAAGAACTTGAATCTCGACGTGCCGTGGTTCGCCGACCGGAACCCGACGGCCGAGAACATCGCCGTCTTCTGTTGGGAGCAGCTGGCCGACCGGCTTCCTGCGGGCCGGCTGGCCAACATCCGACTGTGGGAGACTCCCAGGAACTATGTCGACTATCAAGGCAGGCCCTGACTCCATGACCGACGCCTCCGACATTCTGGCCGACCGCGTACGGGACATCCTGGTGCGGCTCGGCGAGGACCCCGATCGTCCCGGCCTGCGCCGCACGCCAGAGCGCGTGGCGGCGTCGCTCCAGAACCTGACCAGCGGCTACCACAAGACGCTGGACGAGGTCGTCGGGGCGGCGGTGTTCGAGGAGGAACACGAAAGCATGATCATGGTGGGCGACATCGAGCTGTACTCGATGTGCGAACACCATCTGCTGCCGTTCTACGGTCGGGCCCATGTCGCGTACATCCCCAACGGCCGCATCGTCGGCCTCTCGAAGCTGCCACGGATCGTCGACATGTTCGCCCAGCGGCTGCAACTGCAGGAACGCCTCACCGACCAGGTCGCCGATGCGGTCATGCAGGTGCTCGAACCCCGCGGGGTCGGGGTGGTCATCGAGGCCTCGCACCTGTGCATGATGATGCGTGGGGTCGGCAAGCAGAACTCCAAGACGGTCACCAGCGCCGTCCGCGGGGTCTTCCGCGACGACCTGAAGACTAGAGAGGAGTTCCTGCGGTTCGTCCATCACGGCGGATCCTCCTGAGGTGCCGGCTGCCCTGAACGACGCCACCGCCGTGGTGACCGGCGCCTCCCGCGGGATCGGCGCCGCCACGGCCGAGTGCCTGGCCGCGGCGGGTGCCCGGGTCGTCGGACTGGCGCGGTCGCTGCCGGAGCGACACGAGCCGGCCCGATGGGACATCCCGTGCGACCTCACAGATGCCGGGGCGGTCGAGGCCCACGCACGACAGGTCGTCGAGGAGTGGGGCCCTCCGGACATCGTGGTCAACAATGCCGGGACGTTCTTGCTCAGGCCCTTCGAGGACACCGACCCGGACACGTTTGCTGAACAGCTCGCGATCAACCTCACCGCGCCGTTTACCGTGGCCCGGGCCTTTCTGCCCGCCATGCGCGCAGCAGGGCGCGGTGTGCTCGTCACCGTGGGGAGCATCTCCGATCACCTCGGGCTCCCGGAGAACGCCGCCTACGCCGCCTCCAAGTTCGGGGTGCGGGGCCTTCACGAGGTCCTCGCAACCGAGTATCGTGACACAGGCGTGCGTTGCTGCCTGGTGTCCCCGGGGGCCACGGATACGGAGGCGTGGGACCCGGTCGACCCGGATTCCCGGCCGGGGTTTCCGGCCCGAGCCGCCATGCTTCGTCCGGAGGACGTGGCGGAGGCGATCCTTTTCGTGGTGACCCGGCCGCCCAACGTGCACATCGAGTCGCTCCGCCTTGGACCGAACTGATGATCAGATGATGCTCTCGAAAACCGCGTTCCGCTTCGCCATCGCGCTGATGGTGGTCCCGGCCGTCGCCTCCCAGGCGCAGACGCCGCTCCCGGTCCTCCCCGATTCTTCGGGCTGGGGCATCCACGTCCTGTCGATCGGTCGCGCCCCTGACGGGGCCGTATGGGTCGGAACCTATGGCCAGGGCATCTTCAGGCTGGATCCCGGGGCAGAGACCTGGGTCAACGTTCGCCGTGACACGACCGACACGTCGATCGCGTGGGACTTCGTCCACGCCATCGCCTTCGGGCCCCGGGGCCAGGTCTGGTACGGCACCATCGGCAACGGCTGGGGGGTCTCCTTCGATCGTGGCGCCACGTGGCGTACCTGGACGTTCAGCGAACTGGGGCCGGAATGGCAGTACGTGGCTCCGTCGGGCATCGTCACGCGCGGCGACACGACCTGGGTGGCCACGGCAGACGGTATCCAAATGACCACCGACGACGGGCGTCGCTGGACCGCTCTGGTGGACTCGGCGGGCCCGCTGGCCCGCGGCCCTGCGGACACGGCTCTGGCGGTACTGAGTAACGAGTACGTGCGGCGTCTGGCCACGAACCGTCGAGGACTGCTGGTGTCGACGCTGGACGGGAGCGTGCTGTACACCAACGACGGTGCCGGAGCGTGGACCAGCAGGCCGCTGTCCTTTGCCCCGTTCCCGCCGCTGGCGGGCATGCTGCACGACCGCTACCTCATTCGCGGCTCCCAGTGCGGTCTCCGCATGGCGAATGATACGATGCCGTGCCTGCGTCTTCGGGACAGTGTCCTGTCCCAGGATTCGCTTCCGCTCCGGACGACCTGGTTCCGTCGCCCCATCGCGTTGGACGACAATCCCTTCATCGACCAGACCTATCGGTACGGTTCCACGATGGGGGGCAACTTCCAGCAGCATCAGGGGGTCGAATTCAACAACCCGGACGGGACGCCGGTGCGGGCCATCGGGGGTGGCACCGTGGTCTACGCGGGCCCGGCAGAGCGCGGAGCGTTGACGGTCGCCATCCAGCACGACTCCATCGTCCGCGCCGGTGGGGAACGGCTTCGGATCTTTTCGACCTACTACCACAACGAGGACATCGCCGTGTCGGTCGGACAGAAGGTCGACCGGGGACAACTCATCGCCCACGTGGGGAATACCGGACGGGCGACCAACGATCATCTGCACCTCGAGGTGCACGCCGCCCCCACCGATGATGTCAGCGCCATCGTGGATTCGCTGGAACGCTATCCAGCGTACACGACCAATCCGGAGTTGTGGCTCGAACCGATTCCCGGCACCGGCGTGATCGCCGGACAGGTGCGGGACGCGGCCGGCCTCCCGGTGCCCCAGGCCAGGGTCTACGGTATCGTCAAACACGACCCGCCGGAAACACCCTTTTCCTTTGCCGAGACCTACGGGGACCTGGCCAATCCGCACCCGTTGTACCAGGAAGACTTCGCGGTCGGCGATGTGCCGGCAGGGACCTACGTACTCGGCGTGGAGATCGAAGGCCAACGGGTCCTGCGTCTGGTCACCGTGCACGAAGGCACCCTGAGCTGGGTCGTCTTTCGCCGCTGAGCAGAATCCTCGCGTGTTCATCGAACTGACAGACCTGCTGCGCTGCCCGGCGGAGCATGAGGAGGCCTACCTGGTGCTCCTTCCCGAGCGCGTCGTCGATCGGTCTGTCGTGACGGGCGAGCTGGGTTGCCCGGTCTGCGGCCGGGTCTTTGCCGTGGCCGACGGGGTCGTGCGGTTTGGAGGAAAGGCGTCGGCCCCGGGTGGCGCGCCTGCGCCGCTCGATGCGGACGGGGTTCACGCCTTCCTGGGACTGGATGGGCCTGGTGGTTACCTGGTGCTGGCGGGGGCCGTCGGCGCCGTGGCGCCCGAACTGGCCGCGCTCCTGGCGGGCGTCCACGTGGTGGCGGTCAACCCCCCCGATGGGGTCCCCGGAGGTTCAGGCGTCAGCATCCTGCACGGCGACCGGATTCCCATGAAACGGGCCACGGTGAGGGGCGTGGTGCTGAGCGCCCCCCAGGATTCCTCCTATTGGCTGGAGGAAGCGATGCGTGTCGTGCTCCCCGGGCTTCGCATCGTGGGGACGGGCGCCGCACCCTCGATGGACGGCCTCGGCGTCCTCGCTCAGACGGGGGACGTCGTCTGGGTGGCGCGCCGGGAGGGTGGACCTCCGGCCTAGCGCCCCTCCAGGTCGTGGGCCCCGCCTTCGGTTTCCGAGTACAGGGCCTCGATCCGGTCTCGATGCCGTTCCTCGATGACCCGGCGTTTCACCTTCAGCGTCGGCGTCAGTTCGCCGCTTTCGATGGTGAAGTCCCGGTCGACCAGGAGCATCTTCTTCGGCACCTCGAATTGCGCCAGTCCGCGGAGCGATTTCTTGACCTCCGCTTCGACTTTGGCGACCACCTGGGCGTGGGCGACCAGCGCCGAGTCGTCCCCAGCGACCAGGCCCTCCTCTTGCGCCCAGGCGCGGAGCACATCGAAATCAGGAACGACCAACAGGATCGGGAACTTGCGCTTGTCGCCCAGCATGACGGCATTCAAGACGTAGCGGTTCGTCTTGATCATGCCTTCGATCGGCTGGGGCGCGATGTTCTTGCCGCCCGCCGTGACGATGATGTCCTTCTTGCGGTCGGTGATCTTGAGGAAGCCATCATCATCCAGGAGTCCGATGTCCCCGGTGTGGAACCACCCGTCCGCATCGATAGCCTCGGCGGTCGCCTCAGGCAGGTGATAGTACCCCTTCATGACATGGGGGCCTCGAGTCAGGATCTCGCCATCGTCGGCGATCCGGACCTCCACCCCGGGGATCGGCTTGCCCACCGTCCCGAGGCGCAAGTGGTCGAATGTGTTCACGGAGATGATGGGTGACGTCTCGGTCAGGCCATAGCCCTCCAGAATCGTCAGTCCGGCGGCATAGAAGAACTTGGCGATTTCTGGAGACAGTGGCGCGCCGCCCGACGCGAAGAACCTGAGCTTGCCGCCCGTCCGGGCCCGCAGTTTCGAGAACACCAGCTTGTCGGCGAGGCGTTTCTTCATCGCCAGGGCGCCGGGGACCGGCCGCCCTTCGAGGTCGTACTCGGCCCACCGTTCCGCGGTACGTTTGGCCCAGAAGAAGATCTTCTGCTTGAGCCCCGAGCCCGACAGGGCGTTCTCCAGGACCCGCGCGTAGATCTTCTCGTACAGGCGCGGCACGGACAGGACCACGGTCGGACTCAATTCCACCATGTTGGCCGAGACTTGCTCGATGCCTTCCGCGTAATTGATGATGACGCCGGTATGGAGCATGACGTAGTGGCCCGCCATCCGTTCGAAGATGTGCGACAACGGAAGGAATGACAGGCACTCGTCACCATCTTCGAAGGAGAGGGTCTGAAGCCCCGCAACGACGTTGGACGTCAGGTTGCCATGGCTCAGCATGACGCCCTTGGGGTTGCCGGTCGTGCCTGACGTGTAGATGAGGGTCGCCAGGTCGTCGGGTGTGACCTCCAGCGCCTCGTCTCGATAGCGCGGATAGCGGTCCAGGGCGCTGCGCCCGCGGGCCAGGAGGTCCTCGATGGGCAACACATCCGGTCCGGTCGCATCGGCATCGAAGGCGATCACATGTTTGAGGTGCTGGAGCGTGTCCCGGATTTCGAGCACCTTGGCGAGTTGCTCGCGGTTGGAGACACAGATGGCAGCGGCACCGGCATCGTTCAGGATGTAGGCGATCTGCGCGGCCGGGAGCGTCGGATACACCGGCACGTCGGCGCACCGGGCGGTGAGACACGCGTAGTCGATGATGGCCCACTCGGGCCGATTCTCCGACAGAATGGCCACCCGGTCCCCGGGTGCGAGGCCGAGTTCCCGGAGCCCGATCGCGGCGGCGTGCACCTGGTCCTTGAGCGCGCGGTACCCGATATCCGTCCAGACCCCGTCGCGCTTGGCGCGCATGGCGGCCGGCCGATCGGCGTACCGATCGACGGCTCCGAAGAACAACTCGGTGAGGGTAGTTGGCGCTGTCACGACAGCCTCCTCGGGCATGGGGGCCGCGACCGAGGCCGCGACGGAGTTAGGGGTCGAAACGCACCACGAAACGCTGCCCCGACCCCGGGACCGCTTCGGTGCCACTGGCCCGGAAGGCGCGCATTTCCACGATCGCGCTGTCGGGCGAGGGGCGGCCGACACGGCTCAGAAACATCTGGACGGATGGGGTTCCCGCACTCCCCGTCGTGACCGTGTCGATGAGCACCTGACCGGTCAACTCCACGGTTCGCTGCCCCGGGTCGGCAAAGACCGGGTCGACGATCTCGTACACGATCTGTCCGCCGCTAGCGGGTACGGTATCCGTGGCCCGGTACGTGTCAAGGCGACCGATCAGGGCTGCGGAGGTATCGTCGGCGGCCAACACCCGAAGGGTATCCTCGCCGACGAGCACCAGCGTGTCAGGGCGGGGGATGATGCTGAAGCGCACGGTGTTGGAGATCAGGTCGTCGAGTCGGGCCCGGATGTCCGCCGATCCGGGGAACACCCCGGTGACGAGGCCCGAACCGTCTACCGTGACGGTGGTGTCCGCGGTCAACCACTGGATGGTTGCGGAGACCTCCGTGTCGTCCTGGTCCAGGGCGCGGGCCAGGATGCGCTGTGTATCGCTCACTTCCAGCGTCGGTGAGAGCGGCGACAGCACCTCCAGGCGCACGATCGATCCCGCCGTCTCCGTCAGATTGCTGCAGGCCACCAGCAGCATCCCCAGGGCCGGAAACAGGCGGCGTGGTCCTGGCCGGCGAAGGATCGAGAGCGCGAGCACGGTGTCTAGTTGTCGAACCGGACGATGAAACGCTGGCCTGAGCCTGGGACGGTGTCGGTCCCCTGGAACCGAAGCGCCAGGATGCCGACAATGGCACTATCCGGTGACGTCACCCCGACGACGCGATTGAGAAGGATGGGGATCAACGGGGTGCCGTCCGTGCCGGTCGTGGCGATGGTGGTCAGCGTCTGGCCGGTGAATTCCACGGAACGGGGCTGGGTGGAGTCGGGCTCGAGGATCTGATAGACAATCTGCCCGGCGTTGGCCGGGATGGTGTCACCCATCGAATAGCTGTCCAGCCGCGTCGCCAGCGCAGCGGAGGATCCCTCGCCCACCAGGACCCGCAGGGTGTCGTCACCAACGATGACCAGCGTGTCCGGTCTCGGGACCACGGTAAAGTTGACGATATTGGACTGCAGCGTTCCGGAATTGGCCCGGACGCGGCCCAACCCGGTCACCAGTGCGCGGATGGCTCCGGCGGCGTCCACCGAAATGGTGGTGTCGAGCGCCTGCCAGACGACCGGGGTCGGGAGCGTGTCCCCCAACTGATTGAGGGCCACCGCCGAGACTCTGGTCGTGTCGTCGACATCGAGAATCGTCGTGATGGGCGCCTGGACGACCACCTGGACGGCCACGCCCTCGGGGTCGGTGGTGCTGGAACAGGCAAGGGCCCCCAGTGCCGTCAGGAAGACGAACGCCGTTCTCATGGCGACTCCGAGGGCGCGCTTTCCTCTATCTCACGGAGCGTGTTCTCGGCGTGGCGAATCCAGCGCTCGGCGTCGGGCCCGAGCGGTGGCTGGGCCAGGAAGGCACGCAAGTGGCGAGCAGCGGTCTCGTCCTGGCCTTGGCCTCTCAGCAGGAAGGCCATGCCGTAGTGGGCACCCACGAGCCCCTGATCGTGGTCGAGGGCCTTGCGGTAGTGGCGGATGGCCTCGTCCACCAGCCCGGTCTTCGTGAGGGCGATGGCCATGTTCTGGAGGATCCGTGTATCCGTGGGGTTGTCGCGGAGGGCCAGGCGATACGACGTCAACGCGGCCTTGTAGTCGCCTTGGCGCTCGAAAGCGAGTGCCTCGTTGAGATAGTCGGACGGCTTCGGGCGCAGCGATTCACGCCGCTGCATTCCGAACAGCCCACGCCAGAAGCTCATGAAGGCGGCCGTGTCTTCAGGTGGTGTCGGTAGGCATAAGTGCCGAATTCAGAGTAAGATAGTGGTACTGTTGGCGACGACGCAACGCGCTTGCCGCCCACACGAGGCAGCCACTAGCTTGCACAAGCCGACCCACCCCGGTCCTGGGAGATCCGATGGCCCCCACCCCCGGTGCTCGTGACGTGATGGATGTCGATTGGCCGTTCTTCGGAGAGGTGTGCCGGGCGCTGGCGCTGCATGTCTCCCGGGACTACGACCCTGAAATCGTGCTCGGCGTGGCCAAGGCCGGTGTCATCCCTGGTGTCGTCGTGGCCTCCCTGCTGCAACGCGAATTCGCCTCCATGGCCGTCACTCGGCACGATCCGTTCGCCAAACCACAGCTGATTGCTGGACCGCCTCGCTCCATCGCTGGGCGGCGCGTGCTCATCGTGGACGAGACCTGCGACAGCGGGGACACCCTGAAGCTGGCCCTCAACGAAGTCCTGGCCCTGAACCCGACGGACGTCCGGACCGCGGTATCGTTCCGGACCGGTGCCTACAGCCCGGATTTCGTTGCCTTCGAGACGGACAAGACGATCGTGCTCCCGTGGGATCGGGAGGTCGTGGAGGATGGAGCGGTGGTGCGCCGCGCGGACCTCGTCGATCCGGCATGAAGGATAGGGTCCACAGCGCGATCCGGGCCTCAGCAGCGGACTTCACCGACATCCGGCTGGAACGGTCCTGGGTGTCCACCATCGCCCGGCGTGGTGTGCGCCACGAAGGAGCCTCGACAGGCGTCGATCAGGGCGGCTGCGTCCGGGTGCTCAACCATGGCCACGGCTGGGGCCTGGCCAGTTTCACCGATCTGGAAGATCTCTCCGCCGCCGTGGAACGAGCCCAGGCCATGTCCCGGTCCATTGCGCTCCCGGACCCCATTCCGTGGGTAGAGGCGTTGGCGCACGAGGACGACGTCCAGGCCGATCTCGACGGCGACGTGCGCGAGGTGCCACTGGAGGACAAGTACGCCCTCGTGGCAAGGCTCGGCGAGGATCTTCTTGGAACTGATCGGCGGATCGGGGCGAGCAAGGTGGCCTATCGTGATGAGGTCACGGAGTACTGCTACGGCAACTCCGAAGGGACGCTCATCACTCAGTTGCGACCCGAATTCACCCTGTCTGTGGCCGTGTGGGCTCGTGAGGGGGGAACCGAGGAGCGGGCCCTGGCCAGCGTCGGACGGCGACGAGGCTGGGATACCGTCCAGGGGGTGCCGGAGGCGTTGCTGGAAGCGGCACGGACTGCCGTCGAGCTGCTGGGAGCGTCAAGGGTCCGGGAGGGTCGCTATCCGGTGGTGCTGGACCCGAAAATGGCCGGCGTGCTGATCCACGAGACGATCGGTCACATGTGCGAAGCGGATACCGAGGACGGTGACGAAACCCGGTTGCTACCCCTGGGGCATCATCTTGGTCGGGAGTGCCTGACGGTCGTGGATGACGGGCACGCCACGGGCCTGCGCGGTTCGCTGCCTTACGACGACGAGGGCACCCCGACCCGTCGGACGGTGCTGGTTCAGCATGGCGTCGTGGTGGGCCACCTCCACACGCGGGAGACGGCCTCCCGAATGGGTGAAGCTCCGACGGGCAACGGCCGGGCGCTCTCGTATCGCCACGAGCCGATCGTCCGCATGACCAACACCGGCCTGGTCCAGGGCTCAGGGACATTGCAGGACCTGCTGGAGGGAATCGACGAGGGCGTCTATGCCATGGACGCGGTGGCGGGACGGCGACACGGAGAGGACTGCAGCTATACGGCGGGGTACGGCCGCATGATCCGCAACGGCCAGCTGGCTGAAGTCGTGAAGGGAGTCACGGTGTCGGGCAACGTGTTCGAGCTGCTCGGCAGCATCGATGCGGTCGCGGAGGACTTTGCCTGGAACGAGTCGGGCGGCGGCTGCCGCAAGGCGGGTCAGGGCCCCCTCTCGGTGGCGGAGGGTGCTCCTCATGTCCGTCTTGCCTCGGCAGCCGTCGGCGTGCCACGCCTGTGATCGCATCGCTGCTGAACGCCGCGGACCGCGTCGCGTCTCAGGCGGACGCCGTGTCCAAGACCGACGAAACCGTATCTCTGACCTTTCTGGGATCACGGTTGATGCGGGCGCATTCGGCGCGGGAGTCCGGGGCCAGCGTGCGCGTGGTCGTGGACGGGCGCCAGGGGAGTGCCGGGAGCACGCTGCTGGATGCGGAGGCGATCGTGACGGCGGCTGCCGCCGCTGCGGCCATGGGAGACACGACGCAGATCCATGCCCCGGCCCCGTCGCCGCTGCCGGAGGTCGCCACCATGCATCGTGAGACCGTCGAGACACCGCTGGAGGAGCTCGAGGTGTACGGTGCCCTGGTGGCGGATCTCATCGGAGACCGAGCCGGGCCCCTGGCGGTGACCCTGGAGCGCTCGGCTGGACGGGTCGAGGTAGGGAACAGCCGCGGCGTCGATGCCGCGTACGAAGTCTCCTCGGTATCGTTGGAAGTGGCGGCGGGTCCGGCCGGATCCGACGTGGGACTTCCGATCCGGTCATGGTGGAGTGGAACGCGACTTCCAGGAGAGGCGGATCTGGAACAGCTCGCCGCGCGGATTGTCGAGCACCTGGCATGGGCGGGGGCTGATGCCGAGGTCGATGCCGGCTTGGCGACCGTATACCTGACGCCACGCTCCCTGTCCTCGTTCCTGCTTCCGGTACGGCACGCCCTGCGTGGCAAAACGATGCTGTACCGGGCATCGCCGTTCGCCAACGCCATGGACGAGCAGCGGTTCGACGCCACCTTCACACTGACCGACGATCCATTGATCGATGGCCGCAGCGGCTCGCGTCCGATCGATGACGAGGGTGTCGTGTGCCGGCCCATTCGTCTGATCGAGCGGGGGGTCGTCCAGAGCGGCATCTACGACCTCGAGACGGCTACCCTGGCGGACAAGCCGTCCACGGGACACGCCCGCAGGACCACCTTCGGGAAGTCCCAGGCGGCGTATTCCAACCTGGTGCTGTCGCCTGGGAAACACGGTCGCGCGGCGTTGCTGGAGATGGTTGGCGATGGGCTGCTCATCGACAGTCTGGACCTGGGCGGTGAGCGGCTGTCGGCGGGCGGCACCTTCCGGGCCCCGGCGCCCCTGGCCTACCGGGTGCGAGGTGGAGAGGTCGTAGGCCGCGTTGGGCCGCTTCGGGCCGCCGGCAATGTGTTCCATCTCCTGGAGCGGATTCGTGCCGTAGGGTGTGACGCCGAATGGGTTGGGAGCATGTCCCTTCCGCCCGTGGTGCTCGAGGGGATGATGATCGAGCAGTAGCCCCTCAGGGGGCTACATAGACGCTGCGCCCGCCCACGACGGTTCTCAGGACGCGGACGTCCAGGATCTCCTCGGCACGCACCTGCATGATGTCCCGGTCCAGTATCACGAAGTCCGCCAGCTTGCCGACCTCGATGGATCCCGCCTGGTCTTCCATGAATGCCGCAGTCGCGGGCCAGATGGTGACGCTCTTCAAGGCTTCCTCACGAGTCAGCCGTTGTTCCGGGAACCAACCCCCGTCCGGCCAGCCTTCGGCATCCTGCCGAGTGACGAACGAATGGAACGAGACCAACGGGTTGGTGGACTCCACGGGGAAATCCGACCCGTTGGGGATAATGACCCCGCTGTTGCGGAGCGAGCGCCAGGCGTAGGCGCCGGCAGCGCGGTGCCGGCCAATCCGATCGAGGACCCAGTACATGTCACTGGTTTGATGACTGCCCTGCATGGACGGGATGACGCCGAGGCCGGCCAGGCGATCGAGATCCTCCGGGGCAAGCACTTGGGCGTGTTCGATGCGCCAACGGTGGTCGTCGGTCGGTTGCTCGTCGAGCGCGGTCTGGAAGGCATCGAGGACGGCCCGGTTGGCGCGGTCTCCAATGGCGTGGACATTCAGTTGGAAGCCATGCTGCAAGGCCAGTCTCGCCACCGTGAGGACCGAATCGTAGGTGGCGAGCATCAGGCCCCGGTTGCCAGGCTCATCCTGATAGTCGAGGATCAGGGCCGCACCACGGCTCCCCAGCGCGCCGTCGGCCGAGACCTTGATGGCGCGGGTCCACACCATGTTGTCGCCGAGACCGATTCGGGGTCCACGCGCCAGCAGGTCAGGGAGGCCGGGCGACCCGGCTTCGATCATGACGTAGTTCCTCAGGGTGGATCGACCCTGGGCCGCGAGTTCTTCGTAGAGTTCGAGCGTGTCCGTGCCGACGCCCGCGTCGTGGATGCCGGTCAGGCCCCACCGATTCGCCTCCCGCATGGCAGCCAACGTTCGCGCCGTGATCTCCCGGGGATCGGCCAGGGGGATGGTCGTCTCGACCAGGAGGCGGGCATTGTCGATCAGGATGCCGGTGGGGCGGCCGTCGGCGTCTCTGAACAAGCGGCCGCCCGGTGGGTCGTCCGTGCCCAGGCCCACGGCGGCGAGACGCATGGCCTCGGCGTTGACCAGGGCAGCATGGCCGTCGATGCGCTCCAGGTAGACCGGATGTCGCGGTACCGCAGCCGTGAGCAGTTCGTGGGTCGGGAACTCCATCACCGGCCAGTCATTCTGATCCCAGCCACGCCCGCGGATCCAGGTGCCCGTGGGGACTCGATCGGCCTGTTCGGTCACCCGGGCGATGACCTCCTGGTACGAAGAGGTGCCCGTCAGATCGACGGTCCGGAGTGTCATGCCGAGGTTGAGGAGGTGGGCGTGGGCATCGATCATGCCCGGGATCACGGTGCGACCACCGGCCTCCAGGCGCTCGGTGCCGGGCCCGGCAAGGGCCTCCACTTCGGCGCTGCTGCCCACATGGACGAAGCGGCCGTCCCGGATCGCCAGGGCCGTTGCCGCCGGACGGTCAGGATCGACCGTGTGAATGCGGGCGTTCAGGACGACCAGATCCGGTGGCGCTTGGGCCACCAGGGCGCTAGGGAAGAGGGCGGTCAGGAGGAGCCAGCGTCGGGTCATGATGTGGAACCGGGGCGGAGGGATCGGGTTGACAACCCTGGATGGGTTGTGGCTATCTAAGCTAGGAACCTACACAAGGAGCGCTCCAGTGCCCCTCGGCATTCGACGCATGATAGTACCATCATTGGGCCTTGCCAGCGCCGCTCTGCTGGGGGCCATGGCCCCCGGCAATGCCTTGGCTCAGGAGTCGTTCTCCGTCAGTGGCAACACCGTGTCCATCTACAACCTCGCGGGCCGCGTCACGGTCGAGCCCGGAAGCGGATCGGACGTCGTGATCGAGGTGACCCGTGGTGGCGACGATGGCGGGGAGCTGAGGATCGAGACGGGCCGGATCGGAGAGGCCAACACCCTCAGGGTCGTCTATCCGAGCAGCCGGGTGGTCGCCTCGTTCCTCCGCTCAGGGCAGAACACCAAGCTCCGGGTACGAGACGACGGCACCTTCTCGGACCGCGGCGACCGCGGGTCGAAGATCACCGTCTCGAGTGACGGAAACGGGATCGAGGCCTGGGCTCACCTCACGGTTCGGGTGCCTTCCGGCAAGAAGGCGTCCATCTACCTGGCGGTAGGGAGCATCGAGGCGTCGAACCTCGACGGCGACATTCGCCTGGACACCCACTCGGCGCCGGTCACCGCCATGGCCATCAGCGGAAGTCTGGACGTGGATGTGGGCTCGGGATCGGTCGAGGTGCGTGACATCACCGGCCACCTTCGGATCGACACCGGCTCGGGTGGGGTCAACGTCTCCGAGGTGAATGGCGACGTCATCGACATCGATACCGGCTCTGGCGGAGTGCGGGGAGAGGGCCTCACCGCTGGCACGATCCGCATCGACACGGGTTCCGGAGGCATCGATCTCGATCGTGTTGCCGGCGACCATCTGTCCATGGATACCGGGAGTGGAGGCGTCAGTCTGCGTCTGACCCGGGTTCCCTCGCGCATCATGATCGACACCGGGTCCGGCGGCGTGACGATTCGTTCACCAAGTGGGATCAATGCCACTGTGGATCTGGAAACAGGCAGCGGGTCCATCGAGACCGAGTTTCCAGTCACGGTGACCCGTCATAGCCGGGATCATGTCCGGGGGCAGATCGGAGACGGTTCCGGGCAGATCAAGATCGAAACCGGTTCGGGGTCGATCAGACTGCTGAGGGCCGACGGCTAGATGGCCTGGGAGGCCTCGGCGTAGTTGAGGCCTTCCGACATCCGCTCATAGACGGTGGCGAGCATGTCCGGTGACCCCACGAGGAATCGGCAATGCTCGTCACCGCGGGTCCGGCACTCCACTTCCATGACGGCCACGGTGTCCCCGGCCAACCTGCCGAAAAAGTCCGCCAGCAGTCCGCTGGTGAAGTGACAGCTGGGGTACCGGGCCCCGACCGTGGGGGCGGCCTCCGCCCAATCCGGGGATGCCAGGCCGAGGACCCCCGGGGATACCTGGCTCATGTCCAACGCTCCCCACCCCTGGTTGGTGAAGAACTCTGAAGTCACGTTGCCCAGATAGGCGGCGTCGAGCTCCACCGGCTTGATGGCCCTCGTGTCCCAGAGCCATCCCTCGAATACCGCGAAGCAGTCCTCGCCAGCTGCAAACCCGGCTTCCTGGAGATAGGCGGCCGTTTCCAGGCCGTGGTCACGCTCCAGGCTGGCCCGGAGGACGTGGAGAGCCTTCGGACTGAGCGTCAGGAACGTCGTGGGCATGGGGTTCGAGGGTGCCATGGTTGCCTTGGTGAGGTGTGGTGTCACAAGCTAGGATGTCGCGCCGAGCCGACGCAAGAGTTCCGCCTCGTCGATGACCTCGATGCCCAGAGTCACGGCCTTCTCGAGCTTGCTCCCCGCCTGTTCACCGGCGACGACGAAACTGGTGTTCCGACTGACACTGCCGGTGACCTTGCCGCCCGCCCGGGCCACCCGGTCGGCGGCGTCGGTCCGGCTGAGATGCGGCAGCGTGCCGGTGATGACGACGGTGTGACCGGCAAGCGGCCCGTCCCCGGGTTCCTCGACGGGCTCCGTGACCGTCAATCCGGCCGCCCGCAATCGATCCAGCAGGTCCCGGTTCCGTTGCTGCGCAAAGAACGACACGATGGCTTCCGCGATGGTGGGTCCGATGCCCGGCACCGCGTTCAAGGTGGCCTCCTCGGCCGCCTGGAGGCGGTCCAGGTCACGAAACTCTGCGGCGAGCACCTTGGCGGCCATGGTGCCCACGTGGCGGATCCCGAGCGCAAAGAGCAACGTGGACAGTGGTTGTTGCCGTGACCGGTCGATGGCGGCGACGAGTTGCTCGGCCGATTGGGCGGCCAAACGCTCCAGCGGGGTCAATTGGTCCACCGTCAGGGAATACAGGTCAGCGACGTCCCGAATGAGGCCGGCGTCCAGCAGCAGCCGCACGCGCTCATAGCCGAGGCCGCGAATGTCCATGGCGCCACGGGAGGCGAAATGCACGATGCTCTCGAGGGTCCGGCCGGCGCACGCGATATTGGGACAATACCGCATGACTTCGTCCGCGGATTGTTCGGCCGGTGTGCCGCACGCGGGGCACGTCTCGGAGAGGGAATACGGCCGTTCGTCACCGGTGCGCCGGTCACGCAGCGACCCGATGATCTGCGGGATGACCTCGCCGGCCCGCACGACCTCGACGAAATCGCCCTCGCGGATGTCCTTGTCGACAATGAGCTGTTCGTTGTGGAGGGTGGCATTGGAGACGGTGACGCCTCCCACCTCGACCGGATCCAGTTCGGCGTACGGATTGAGGGCTCCGGTCCTGCCGACGTTGATCCTGATGGCGCGGACCCGGGTCACCGCCACCTCGGGCGCAAACTTCCGTGCGACGGCCCAGCGTGGCTCCCGCCCTCCCACGGTGCCCAGGCGGTCCCACAAGTCGAGCCGGTCCACCTTGACGACCACACCATCGGCCTGGAAGGGGAGGCCTCCCAATTGGTCCTCGAGGGTCGGGATGTGCTGCACGACCGCTTCGAGCGAGTCGTGCCGGGCCCGATGCGCCTCCACTACAAACCCCCAGCGGCACAGCGCCTCCAGCATGTCCCATTGCGTGTCGGCCGGCGCCTGACCCTCGATGACCGCCACGTGGAAGGCGAACAGGCGAAGCCGGCGCTTCCGGGTGATGGCGCTGTCCAGTTGCCGCAGGCTTCCCGCGGCCGAGTTGCGGGGGTTGGCGAACGGTGGCTCCCCCTCCGCCTCCCGAAGGCGGTTGATCCTGGCGAACGTCGTCAGCGGGAAGTACACCTCCCCGCGGACCTCCATGAGCGCCGGCACGTCCGGGCCGTTGAGCTCCAGGGGCACGTCGTGAAGGGTGCGGAGATTGGCGGTGACGTCCTCCCCAATGATGCCATTGCCCCGGGTGGCGCCCATGACCAACGCGCCGTTCCGGTAGGTGAGGTTCACCGCCGCGCCGTCGATCTTCATCTCGGTGACGAAGGCGCTGTCCGCGACCTCGGGGACCAATCGCAGATTGCGCTCGCGCCAGGCGAGGAGTTCCGCCGTGTCGAACGCATTGCCCAACGACAGCATGGGATGGGCGTGGCGATGCTTGACCAGGGCCGATGCGGGAGGGGCTCCGATCCGTTGGGTCGGCGAGTCCCCGGTCCGGATCTCCGGGTGGGCCGCCTCCAGGTCCTGGAGTTCCCGGAACAGGCGGTCGTACTCGGCATCCGACAGAGCGGGGTTGTCTTCGAGGTAGTAGGCCCGATTGGCCTGCGTGATCTGCTCGCGCAGCCGTCTGGCCCTGACCACGACTGATGGCTGGCGCGCGGCCGGCGTCACC
Source organism: Gemmatimonadota bacterium (assembly GCA_039587475.1). Classification (GTDB taxonomy): domain Bacteria; phylum Gemmatimonadota; class Gemmatimonadetes; order Gemmatimonadales; family GWC2-71-9; genus N074bin45. The sequence continues at coordinate 63,211 of JBDHIK010000004.1, forward strand.
GCGTGGCGGCCTCCTGCGCGATGACCGTCATGGCGACACCCACCAGCCGATCCACTTCCTCCGTGGAAGAGCGTCCCAGCAGGCCTTCGCCCCAGGGGCCTTCCCGCTGTGAGAATTCCTCCAGGAGCCTCCGGATGAAACCGAGCAGGGCGGTGCGCTCGCGGTCGTTGCCGGCTTCCCGCGGGTCGTCGCCCTGGCGCTCCCGCAGCCGCTCGAACCGGTGGGCGTTGCGCAGGGCTTTGGCGGTGAGGGTGGCGACCACTTGGCAGAACTCGACGTCGGCATCCGAGAAGCTGGTGCCATCGCGGAAGGTGCGGAGCAGGATGGCACCGATGGCCGAGCCGCGCCACGTAATGGGAACTACCGTGATGGACTTGACCCGCCGGTTGGCCAAAGCGCCCTGGACGCCCTTGAGGGACGGGTCACTCGCGGCATCGGGGATGAACACGGTACGGCCGGACTCGAGTGACTCCTTGAGTTCAGGGTATCGCGCGAGGTCCACTTCGTAGTTCCGGATACTGGGGTCTTCGTAACTCGCCACCAGTCGGACCGTCTGGCCACCCCGCTCGACGAGGAAGATCGAGCACCGGTCGAGGCCAAAGGCCTCACCCAGACGGCGCGCGACCGACTGCACGACGTCGACGAAGTTGAGCGACCCGGCAATTTCCTGGAGGATCTCGATGACGGCCAGGAGGTGCTTACGCTCGCTCTCCAGCGTGTGGACGCGGGCCTGCAGTTGCTCGATGTCGCTTTCTTGCGACGGGTCGAGAGATGGCATGGGCTTGCTGCCCCCGGTAGCGGAAAGGGTTGTCCCGTAGGAAGTTGGGCAGGGAGCCTCTGGGGGTCAAGCAGCGCGTGGTCCCGAAAATTGCCCGGCCGTACCGGCCACGGTACCTTGCAACAGGGCGCTCACCATGGGGAATGAACATGCACGAAGACGAATTGGATGACGACGTAGAAGAATTCGAGATCATCGAGGAAGAGGAAGACGGTGGCGACGAGGCCTTTGGCGCCGCCGAGTTCGTGTCCGGCCTGGTCATCGGCGTCGCCGCTGGAGCGATGGTGGCCCTGCTGTTCGCTCCGCAGGCGGGAGTGCGCACCAGGCGCAAGCTCGGGCGCCGCGCCAGGCACCTCCGGGACCAAGCCGAGGACCGGCTGCACGATTCCTCGCGTGATCTGCGGAAGCAGGTGCGACGTGGCCGCCGCAAGATCAAAGGCAAGATCGACCGTGCCACCAAACGGACCAAGAAGGTGGTCAAGCGGCTGACTTAGGTGCCGTCGGCCTTCCCGGCGATCTCGGCGGACAATTGGACCGCCTCCTCCTTGTACCGAGGGTCGATGACGTCCCAGACCGGGAGACGATCCACCGCCGCGAGCTGGACGCGGGCCTCCGAGTACCGGCCGACGTCGACGTAGATCCTGGCCAGCGCCAACCGGTGGTGAATGACGTCGGGGCCGTAGGCCACCGCCGCCTCCATATGCTCGATGGCCCCATCCCAGGAGGCCAGGTCGAGGAAGGTCCCCCCATAGAGGTTCTTGGCGAACCACTTCTGAATCCCCGACAGGCGCTTGATCTCCGCGTGCCACAGGCCGAGGACGGCGTGGGCCAGGTCGTGCTCGGGGTCGAGCTCCAGGGCCTTGATGGCCTCCACCCGGATTTCCCTGGCGCGGCGGACACGCTCCTTGTTCCCCTTGGTGAGGGAGGCTCGACCGATGGCAGCGGCGAGAATGTAGTGCCCGTCGGGGAGAAGCAACTCCGCCTCGATGGCCCGCCGGGCGTGGCTTTCCGCCAGGACATAGAGCGAGTCCCGCTCCTTGCTCTCCACGTCATCCGGGGTTTGCTTGCCGATATCGATGAAGGCCGACGCCAGGCGCCAGTTGGCCTCGTAATTCATGCTGTCCACCGCCAGGACGGCTTCAAAATGCCCGACCGCCCCAACGGGGTCGCGCGTCTCGGCCGCGGTCACCCCTAGGGCAATGTGGTCTTCCACTGAGATGGCCTGGGACTGGGCGGTGGCGGACGGTGCGGCCGCCAGAAGCAGCACGAACACAGGCAGAGGTATGGAGGAGTGCATGGCTGTATGGTTGTAGCCTCGTTGATCGAACGCAAGAGCGCCGGGGGCTCTCTCAGCGACGAGGAATGGCGCCACCTTTTGAACGGCTACGGCGCCGGAAAGATTCCCGATTACCAGATGGCCGCGCTCCTCATGGCGGTCTCCTTCCGCGGGCTTAGTCCCGAGGAACTCACGGTCGTGACCGAGACGATGCTGCAGAGCGGCGAGCGTCTCGATTTCGGCGACTGGAACATTCCCAGGGTGGGCAAGCATTCCACGGGAGGGGTGGGCGACAAGACGTCGCTCATCCTGGCACCCCTGGTCGCCTGCTGTGGGGTCGCGGTGCCGATGATTTCCGGGCGCGGGCTGGGCCACTCCGGGGGTACGCTCGACAAGCTGGAGTCGATCCCCGGGTTCCGGACCGACTTGACGCTCGTCGAGGCAGAGCGGCAGGTGCGCAAACTCGGATGCGCCATGCTGGGGCAATCCGAGAAAATCGCGCCCATCGATCGGCGCCTGTATGCCCTACGTGACGTGACGGCCACGGTTGAGTCGATCCCTCTCATCGCCGCCAGCATCATGTCCAAGAAACTGGCCGAAGGGCTGGACGGGCTGGTCCTCGATGTGAAGACCGGGAGCGGAGCGTTTTTGCCGGCCACCGAGGACGCGCTGGCACTCGCCAGAACCATGATCGAACTGGGGCAGGCGCACGGCTGCGCGACTTCGGCGCTCCTTACGGCGATGGACCGGCCGCTGGGCCGAGCCTGCGGCAACGCCCTGGAAGTGGAAGAGACCCTCCTGGTCATGCAGGGCGAGGGACCGGACGACCTGGTCGAGGTGACGCTGGCCCTGGGGACCGAGATGCTGAGCGCGGCCGGGGTGACATCGGACCCCTCGGAAGCCCGGGCTCGACTGACGGATGCCCTCGCCTCGGGGGCGGCCCTGGACCGGTTCGCGGCGGTGATCGAGGCTCAGGGCGGCAATGCCGCCATCGTGGAGGACCCCGGAGCGCTGCCCCAGGCGGAGGTCGTAGAGGTGTTCGAAGTCCCCGTCTCGGGCTACGTCACTGCAATCGAGCCCCGTCGTATTGGCCAGGCGGTGGTGGAGATGGGCGGGGGCCGAATCCGCCTGGACGACGTCGTCGATCCCTCGGTCGGGTTCGTCATCTCCGCCAACCCCGGCGATCAGGTGGCAGCGGGAGAAGCCGTCGCCTCGGTGTTCGCCCGGGACGAGGAGGGGGCCCGGCTGGGGTTGGCCGCGCTCGAGGCCGCCATCACCATCGGGGAGCAGCCGGTGGTGCCGCCGTTGGTCTCCCACAGGGTCACGGCGACAGGCGTGGAACCGGTGGCGCCGTCGGCGTGACGATCCTCATGATCGGCCTGGCCGTGTTGGGCGTGCTTTACTGGATGGCCCGGCGGCGTGAGGATCACCGGCCCCGGCGCCGCTTCGCTCCCGGTGACGTCGACCGGGATGTGCTGGAGGCCGCCGAGCGAGAAGTGCGGGATTTGTCGATCGACCATCATCCCGACGAGGGGTTCGAGGGCGACGATTGGGGCCCGGGGGCGGCGCGCCAGGACCGGGGCCATCCCGGCACGTCGTGAGCGCTGAGCCAGGAAGGGGTCTACTTTTCGATCATGTCTGAATCCACCGGCGAGCTATTCGACCGCGTCGCAGACGCGCTGGGTGACGAATACGAGCTGGTTCGCCTCCTCGGGAAGGGGGGCATGGCCAGCGTCTTCCTGGCGCGCGAGCATGCGCTGAAGCGCCTGGTCGCCGTCAAGGTGCTCGATCCGGCTCTGGCGGGAAGTGCCGATTTCCGGGCCCGCTTCCAACGCGAGGCCGAAACCGCGGCTCAGCTCCAGCACCCCAACATCGTGCCGATCTACGGGGTTGGACAGGCCAAAGGGCTGGCCTACTTCACCATGGCCTACGTCGATGGCGAGAGTCTCGGCGCCCGGCTCAGAAGCCGCGGCCAGCTTCCGGTCGATGAAGCCCTTCGGGTCACCCGCGAGGTCGCCGCCGCTCTTGGGGCCGCGCACCGGCGCGGCGTCATCCATCGAGACATCAAACCCCAGAACGTGCTCTTCGACACCGAGTCGGGTCGGGCCCACGTGACGGACTTCGGCATCGCCCAGTTGGTGATTCCGGATCCGGAACAGGTCGCCGGTCAGGATACCGAGGCGTTGACGGTCGCCGGCATGGTCATGGGGACGCCACGCTACATGAGTCCCGAACAGGCCAGTGGCGAGCGAGATCTCTCTCCGGCGTCGGATCTCTATGCCGTCGGCATCCTGTTGTACGAAATGGTGACGGGCGCCTACCCCTATGACGTGGGCCCCAACCGCAACTTCCTGGTAGCCCACCTGACCCAGGATTGTATCCCCATGACGTCCAGGGTCGATGGGATCCCCGAGGAACTGGACGCCATGGTGGGGCGGTTGTTGTCCAAGGATCCGGAAGCCCGCTTCGGTTCGACCGATGAACTGCTGACGACCCTGGGGACGGGTGAGGTCTCCGTGCCGGTGATCCCCGCTCGACATTCCCGAGCGGGGTGGATCGTTGCCGCAGCCGCGGCCGTCATCCTGTTCGTCACCCTGGGGCGCGGCCTCCTGCCGCAACGTGGCGGTGTTCCGGATGGGGTCGATCCGCGCCAGTCGATCCTGCTGGGGTTCTTCACCAATACGTCGTCCGACCGCGAGCTGGATTGGCTCCGCATTGGTGGGGTCGAACTCCTGGGCCAGTCACTGGCCCGGTGGGAGGACATGCGGGTCATCGGGGTCGACCGGCTGCTTGACGCCGCGAACAAGGCCGGAGTTGACGCCGATCGCCCGCTGTCGCGTGAAGACGCCCTGGAGATGGCGCGTCGCTCCGGAGTCTGGACCGCCACCACCGGGTCGCTCATCCGCCTCAACAACGACTCGCTGCGGATCACGGTCCGGGTCTATGACGTGGCAACGGAAGACGAGTTGTCCACGGCCGTCGTGGCAGTGCACCGGGACTCGGCGCTGACCGACGCGTTCGATGCACTGGGGCGGAGCATTCTGGCCGTGGCCGGCGCCCCGGCCGCAGCGATTCTGGACGTCGAGCCGCCGACGCGGTCCATCGAGGCCTACCGGGCCTACATCGACGGCATGCTGGCACGCAATCGTTTCGACCTGGACAGCGCCAGGATCGCCTTCCGGCATGCGGTCGATCGTGATCCGGAATTCGCCCTGGCGTACTTCGCCCTGAGTTCGGTGTCCGCCAGCGTTCAGGTGCCCGCCGAGAAACCTGAGTTTCTGGACCTGGCCGACAGCGCTCTTCGCTACTCCGCGACGCGCCCGCCCAAGGAGCGTCTCCTGATCGAAGCGTTCCATGCTCTCGTGAACGCGGATCTGGTCGAGGCGCAGCGTCGCTACGCGGACTTGGTCGAGCGGGACTCGACGATGGTCGATGCCTGGGCCGGCCTCGGGGCCTCGGCCACCTATGACCTGACCCTGCGGACCGACGCCGACGGCAACGAGTTCTTCCCGTCGTCACCAGGTGTCGCTCTCCGGGCGTTCGAGCGCACATTGGCGCTGGACGCCAACGACTACCGGGCCTATCCCATCGTCACCCAGCTGCTTGTGCTGGCGTCCCGGGAGGACGGCGTCCTCCCGGCGTTCCGCGACCCACCGCCCGGTGACCTGACGACCCTGGGGCGGCGCGTCCCCACCGCATGGTACCGGGTGCTCCTGGTCGACGACAGCATCGTGACGATCCCGAGGGATTCCGTGGATGCTCTCTATCCTCGTGCGGTGCAGGACTCGTTGGGACGCGTCGCCCGACGGAAGGCGGAGTTCTTTCTGCGTCAGTGGGTTACGCGTGCGCCCGAACAGGGCTTTGCATGGCTGACGCTGGCGACGATCCAGCAGGAGGAAGACAACTTCGCGGAGGCTCTGATCTCACTGGCGGAGGCCGAACGGTTGGGTATCCCGTCGGTGATTCCCTTCGGCATCTTGCGCCTGGGCTTCCTGCTGGAGGCCAGGATGCTTCCCGAAGCTCGTGACCTGGCCGACTCCCTGGCCCTGGGCGAATGGGGCCCGGACATGGACGACCGGCACGTGATACAGTCCATGCCCACGAGCAACGCGCTCCTCGTGGCAGGTCGGATTCACGAGGCCGTCGATCTCGATCGCCGCCGTCGAGCCCTGCAGGCACAGGCCCCCGGGAGCGACGAAATCCGGGCCCGCTTTGCGCTGGCTCCTCTGATGCTGGAGCTGCGGGCCCTGGCAGCGGTCGATCTGGCGTCGCCCGAGCTGGTGCAGCAGGCCCTCGACTCCCTCGAGGTGGTTGCCGCCCGTCTTGACGACTCGGCCGCGGCCGAATTCCGGGAGGGTGGCATGGCTGCGGTCATGAATGCCGCCGCCGCGCTGGGGGATACAGCCATGGTTGCCGCGTTCCGTGTCTCCTCGGAGAGGACAGACTACCTGGCGGTGGACGCCTGGGCGGCCGTCAATGCGGGAGCGATGGAGGAGGCGCACCGACGCTACGAAGCGGCGCTCCTCGACAGCACCTGGGTGCCGCGCAGCGTTTACCCGTTGGCGCGGACCGCGGAAGCACTGGGAAGGTCTGAGGAGGCCCTGGCGCACTACAGCGCCATGGACACCCTCGGCTATACGGGCCGCGCCACCACGGATACCGATTTCCTCCTGTTGGTGCAATCGTACGCCATGCGGGCGGCATTGTTCGACGCTGCGGGCGACAATGAGTCGGCCAAGGCGTACTACCGCAAGTTCCTGGAATTGTGGGACGACCCCGATCCTGAATTGCGGGAGAAGCGCGATCTGGCCCGCCAGGCGCTCGGGGAACTCGAGCGGCAGGACCGGCGGGACAACTAGGTGGTGACAGGGGAGAGGACCTGATCTCTCCCATCCCTTCCTATACGTCGAGGTGGCTCACGTAGGTGGCGTTGGCCTCGATGAACTGCCGGCGCGGCTCGACCGCATCACCCATCAACTCGTCGAACAGCTTGGAGGCTTCCACGGCGTCCTCGAGCGTGACCCGCAGGATGGTCCGCTTTTCGGGATCCATGGTGGTGCGCCACAGCTGGTCGGGGTTCATCTCGCCAAGACCCTTGTAGCGCTGGATGTTCAACTTGGTCTCCGGGCCCTGGCCGTTGCGCAGCCGTTTGAGGATTTCGTCGCGCTCTTCCTCCGAATAGGCGTAGAACACTTCCTTCTTCTTGGAGACCCGGTACAGGGGTGGCTGGGCGATGTAGATGTACCCGGCCTCGATGAGCTCCATCATCTGGCGGAAGAAGAAGGTGAGGAGCAGGGTCCGGATGTGCGCGCCGTCGACGTCGGCGTCTGTCATGATGACGATCTTGTGATAGCGGGCGTCGTCGATCCGGAAGTCGTCTCGCACGCCCGCCCCGATGGCCGTGATGATGGCGCGAATCTCGGCGTTGCCGAGGATCCGGTCGATCCGGGCCCGTTCCACGTTCAGGATCTTGCCGCGAAGCGGCAGGATGGCCTGGAAGTTCCGGTCACGACCCTGCTTGGCGCTTCCTCCGGCGGAGTCGCCCTCGACCAGGTAGATCTCACACAGGGCCGGGTCGTCCAGCGAGCAGTCGGCGAGCTTCCCGGGAAGGACGGCGTTCTCCAAGCCGGATTTCTTCCGCACCAGTTCCCGCGCCTTGCGAGCGGCTTCCCTGGCCCGCGCGGCGCTGGCCGCCTTGTCGATCACGGTCCGGGCCACCGCCGGCCGCTCCTCGAGGTAGGTGCTGAGCTGGTCGTATACCACCTGCCGGACGATGCCCTCCACCTCGGAATTGCCCAACTTGGTCTTGGTCTGACCCTCGAACTGCGGCTCCTTGACCTTCACGTGGAGCACGCAGGTCAGTCCCTCCCGCACGTCCTCGCCGGACAGGGCCGCGTCGTTCTTCTTGATGGAGCGGACGTTGAGGCGCTTGGCCACCTCGTTCACGGCCCGGGTGAGCGCCGACTTGAATCCGGTGAGGTGGGTGCCGCCTTCATGGGTGTTGATGTTGTTGACGAAGGTGAAGATGTTCTCGTTGTAGCCGTCTTCCCACTGGATGGCGCAGTCGACGTCCACGTCGTCACGCATGCGCTGGAAGGCGATGGGCTTGGCGTGCAGCGGCTTGCGATTGCGGTTCAGCCACTGAGCAAACTGGGCCAACCCGCCCTTGGCATGGAACCGCTCTTCCTGCGGGCCGTCCTCAGGCCGCTCATCGATCAGGGTGATGGCCACCCCCTGGTTTAGAAAGGCCAGTTGGCGCAGCCGATCCGCCAGGGTGGTCCGGTTGAACTCCAGGACCGTGAAGATCTCAGGGTCGGGCTTGAACCGGACCGTGGTCCCTGTACCCTTGGCCTTGCCGAGCGTCTTGAGGGGTTTGGTGACATGGCCGCGACAAAAGGCCATCTGGTGGCGCTTGCCATCACGATCGACGATCACCTCCAGCCGCTCGGACAGGGCGTTCACCACCGACACGCCGACTCCGTGCAACCCGCCCGACACCTTGTAGGATGACTTGTCGAACTTGCCCCCGGCGTGCAGGGTGGTGAGCGCCACTTCGACGCCGGGCTTCTTCTCGACCGGATGGATATCGACGGGGATACCACGCCCGTTGTCTACGACGGTCACCGAATTGTCGTCGTGCACCGTGACCGTGATGATGTCACAGAAGCCAGCCAGCGCCTCGTCGATCGAATTGTCCACGACCTCGTAGACGAGGTGGTGCAGGCCGTTCTCGCTGGTGGACCCGATGTACATCCCGGGCCGCTTGCGAACGGCCTCCAGGCCCTTGAGGACCTGGATGGAATCCGAGGAATAGTCGTTGCCGGTCTGCTTGGTTTGCGATTTCTTGGGCATGTCCGTCATCGGGAAGGGCCGGGCCCGCCCAGCGGCACCCAGCGTATACTGTGAATGCGTCCCTTCCGGGACGCGTTAATCTTGGCCAGAATCCTGGGAGTCATGAGGCTCAACTCAGCTGCCCACGGTGCCGATGCCACCCGCACGCGCAGCACTCCGTCCATCGTGACCGACTCCGGCTGACTCACCGCGGCGATCTGACTGCCGACCAGGGCCGGCCACTCCTGGATGACACCAGCGCGGTCCACCCGGTCCCGCAGACCCGAGTCATCGAGAAACCCAGCGAGGGCGTCGCCCAGGCGCACCATCGGCCTCTTACCGGTCATGCCGCTCCTGTGCCTCTTCAAGTGTGGATCCGGCCCCGTTCGACCCGCCAGACCGGCAGCGCTAGCCCGGTCGGCAACTCGTCCAGGCGCGGCGCTGAGACGATGATCTGACATTGCGGCGCCCGACCAAGCCGTGCCGCCAGCCGAGCCTGCCGGTCGTCGTCCAGTTCGGCAAAGACGTCATCCAGCAACAACGGTGGCGTGGCGTCGGTCGCGGTGGCCACCGTATCCCATTCCAGAAACTTGAGGGCCACGGCCGCACTGCGCTGCTGTCCGGTCGACCCAAATACGCGAATCGATTGGCCGTCCAGTTCAATGACCAGGTCGTCCCTGTGGGGGCCGATCGTGGTCGTACCGCGAGCCTCATCCACCGCGCGCACTTCATCGAAGGCTGCCGGCCACGCCTCGGGCTCGGCCAGATCTTCCCGTCCCGCATAGCTGCAGCGCACTGCCGCAGGCTCGCCGAGCGCCGACAACTCCCCGGCCAGCGTCTCCGACGCATGGTGCACCCAGGTGACCCTCCGCTTCACGATCGTGGCGCCGTGGGCCGCCACGGCGGACTCGAAGGCTCTGGCGGCTTCCGTGTGGCGACGCAACGCGGCATTCCGTTGGGCCAGCGCCGCCCGATAGCGGGTCAGGGCCCGCAGGTACTCGCGATCGGCCAGCGCCAACATGCGATCGAGAAACAGCCGCCGGCCCTGGGCGGGGCCCGATGCCAGAGCGGTGTCCGCCGGGATGAACGCCACGGCCAGCCACCGTCCCACCGCATCTGCCAACCGGGCCACCGGAGCATCGTCAATGGCGATGACCTTCCGTTTGGGCGCCGGGGTGAACTTCGCGGCCACGCGGTGCGTCTCGGTGCCGTCGTCGAAGGCACACTCCACCCGGAAGCCCGACCCGTCGAAGGCCATCATTTCCGTGTCCGACGCACCCCGGAGCGATCGAAACAGCACCGGGTAGTACACCGCCTCCATGGCGTTGGTCTTGCCGTGACCGTTGGGCCCGACCAACGCAATTCCCTCTGGCGGTACGCTGAGGGCCACGGGCTCGAGATTGCGAAACCCCGTGGCCGACAAGCGGACCAGGCGCACTACTGCACGCTCAGCACCCGGACGGCGGGACCGCCGACGTTGCCGTCCTCGTCCTTGGCGGTGACGGAAATGGTCAGGACCGAATCAGCCAGGCCGGTCGTCGACAAGGTGAAGGACCACAACACGAGTGGGCCGTCGACGTTGGAGCCGGCAAACGTGAACGGAGCGCCCTGGATGTCGATGAAGATCGAGTCGACTCCGAAGTCGTCCACCACGTCGCCACGGATCAACAAGGTCTGATCCGGGGGCACGATGGTATCCCGTCCCGGTGCGCTGATCGTCACCACCGGGATGATGGGGCCAGTGCTGCCCGAGCCCCCGGCACCGGTGGGGGTGATGGGCCGGTCTCGTTCGGAACAACCCAGAACGAGCACGGCGAGCCCCGCCAGTCGCAGGGCCCGCCGTATGCGTGTGTCACCTCGATCAGGCCATCCGAACATGCCCGAAATTTAGCCTATCCGGGTCCGAATTGCAGCGGTCAGGGGCAGGACCGCCGGCCCGGTTCAACGGCCCTGGAAGTGGGCCTCCCGCTTCTCCAGAAAGGCCTGCATCCCCTCACGCATGTCTTCGGTCCCTGACAGGAGTCCGAAGTGGTTGGCCTCCAGGGTCGGGCCGTCGTCGAGACCCATGTCCAGAGAGGCGTCCACCGCCTCGAGACAGAGGCGAACCGCCTGGGGTCCGTTGGTCAGAATGGTCCTCATCATCGCCTCGGCACCGGCCAGCAGGTCCTCGGGTGGGAACACGGCGTTGACCAGGCCGATGCGGTAGGCCTCCTCGGCGTCGATCATGTTCGCCGTGAGGAGCAACTCGAGCGCCCTGCCACGGCCTACCAGGCGCGGCAACCGGACCGAGCCCCCATAGCCGGGCCCGATGCCCAGCTTCACCTCGGGCTGCCCGAACCTGGCCTTGGTGCTGGCCAACCTGATGTGGCAGGCCATGGCCAACTCGCACCCGCCGCCCAGCGCGAACCCGTTGACGGCGGCAATCACCGGTTTGCCGCACCGCTCGAGACGACGAAAGGCAATCTGGCCGCGCCGCGATCGGGCTTTGCCGTCGATCGGTCCCTGGTCGGCGAGTTCGGCGATGTCCGCGCCGGCCACGAACGCCTTGCCGGCTCCTGTCAGGATGGCGCCCCGGATAGCCTCATCGCTGGCAATGTGATCGGCCACGGCCGCCAACTCCGCGATCACCTCATCGTTCAGGGCGTTCAGCTTGTCCGGGCGGTTGATGGTGATGAATGCGACAGCATCACGAATGTCGACGAGCAGGTGTTGGTACGCCATGGTCGTTTGTCTGATGGTTGGGGTCGCAGGAAAGATAGGGCCCTTGGAGGGGGAAGGACCATCCCGTCTGGGCGGGGCTTCGGGAGTTAACTTCTGGCATGAGCATCACGACCATCGAGTTTCTGGAGCCCGGGATCGTCCGTGTCCTCGATCAGCGCCACTTGCCGGGAGCCGAGGTGCGCCGCGACCTCACCACCGTCGAGGAGGTGGCGGACGCGATCGAGACGCTGGCGGTGCGTGGAGCTCCGCTGATCGGGATCGCCGCGGCCATGGGGGTGGCCCTGGCCGCACGAGCCGTGGATCCGGCACCATCGGTGGATCGGGCGATACATCGCCTCAGGGGTACCCGGCCGACCGCCGTAAACCTGACCTGGGCGCTCGAACGCCTGTCCGCCGTCGCCGCCGTGACGAAGCCGGAGGACCTGGGTGACGCGTTGCTGGCCGAGGCACGGGCCCTGCACGACCAGGATGCCGCGATGTGCCGACGGATCGGCGAAGCCGGGCTGCCCTTCTTCCCGGATGGCACCACGGCGATCACCTACTGCAATGCCGGCGCTCTGGCCACGGGCGGAATCGGCACCGCCCTGGCCCCGATCTATCTGGCGCACGAGGCGGGCCGTGCCGTCCGCGTGATCGTGCCGGAAACGCGCCCTTTGCTCCAGGGCGCCAGACTGACCGCATGGGAGCTGTCCCGGGCCGGGATTCCGTGCACGGTGACCACCGACGGCATGGTGGCCAGTCGCCTGGCGTGCGGCGACGTGACGGTGGCCATCACCGGTGCGGACCGGATCGCCGGGAACGGTGACGTGGCCAACAAGGTCGGGACGCTGGGCCTGGCGCTGCTGGCCAGGCATTACGGCCTTCCGTTCTATGTCGCGGCGCCGAGGTCGACCTTCGACCCTGGAACCGCCAGCGGCGACGATATCCCGATCGAGCATCGCGACGAGGACGAGGTACGATTCCACGGGTCCAGTGCCGTCGCGGCCAGGGTACCGGCCTGGAATCCGGCCTTCGACGTGACCCCCGCAGCCCTCGTCACCGGCTTCATTACGGATGACGGCCTTGTTGACGCCGCCGGCTTGCGGGAACGGTGGGGCGTTTGACCCACGACCGGCACCACCGACGCTCATGAAGCGCGAGACCGAAGCGGAACTCGCCATCCTGGTCGTGGTCGTCGTGTGGGGGGCGAACTTCGCCTTCATCAAGGCCGCGGTCCTCGAGATCCCCCCGTTGGCCTTCGCGGCGTTGCGCTTCACGGTGGCCTCCATCCTGTTGGCCGCACTCGTCGTGCACCGGGAAGGCAGCGTCCGGTGGCCTCCCGGGACCGGGTGGCGCGTCGTGGCACTCGGGCTGATCGGCAACACCGCCTACCAGGCGTTCTTCATGATGGGGATTGCCCGCACGACCGCGGGCAACAGCGCCCTGATGGTGGCCCCAACGCCGGCGCTCATCGCCATCATCGCTGCGTTGACGGGCGTCGAACGTCTGACGCGACCGGTGGTGCTGGGAATCGCTCTGACCTTCGTCGGTGTCGCCATGGTGGTGGGCCAGTCGGCCTCCGGTCCCAGTGCTGCCACCCTGTCAGGCGACCTCCTGGTGTTGGCCGGCGGGGTGTGTTGGGCGGTGTACACGGTCGGGGTGCGGGCTGCCGCGCTGCCGATCTCCTCGCTCCGCCTCACGGCGCTCGCCATGCTCACCGGTACTCCGGTGCTGGTATTGCTGGGCAGTAGGGAGGCCGCCACCTTCGACTGGAGCGGTGTCAGTGCTCTGGCGTGGGGGGGCACGGCGTACGCCACCTTCCTCGGGCTCTGTACGGCCTACGTCATGTTCAACTTCGCGGTGAAGGTCCTCGGCGGACCACGAACCGGCGTGTTCTTGTCACTTATTCCCGTGGTGGCTCTGTTCGTGGCGGCCCTCCTGGTAGCTGAGCGGCCGACGGTACTGCAACTCACGGGGACGGTGTTCATCATCGCCGGACTCCTCGCGGCACGCTCCCGGCGCGGCGGTGATTCCAGGGGCGCAGCCGGGCCGACCGTCGACGGGATGGCGGGAACGCGGTAGGCCGGTAGTTTCAGCTGGACAGGTATCAGCCATCACCGCCACCCTCGCCGTCACGCATTCATGACATCGATTCTCGCCCTCGACCAGGGGACCACCGGTTCCACCGCACTCGTCATCCACCAGGACGGCAAGGTGCTGGGCCGTGGCTATCGTGAGTTCACCCAGCATTTCCCACGTCCCGGCTGGGTTGAACACGATGCAGAGGAGATCTTCACCGTCACGGTGCAGGCGGCCAGGGAGGCGATGGCACAGGCGGGGGAGACCCCGGTCGGGATCGGAATCACCAACCAGCGCGAGACCATCGTGGTGTGGGATCGGAAAAGCGTGCGGCCTGTTTCGCGCGCCATCGTGTGGCAGGATCGCCGAACGGCCGCGCGCTGCCAGGCCCTCAAGCGCGAAGGCCACGAACCCGATATCCGGGCCCGGACCGGCCTGGTGCTCGACCCCTACTTCTCCGCGAGCAAGGTGCAGTGGGTGCTCGAGGACGCCGACCTGCGCCGCAGCGCCGAACGGGGCGATCTGGCGTTCGGGACCATCGAGAGTTGGCTGGTGGCTGCGCTGACGGGCGGGCGCGTGCATGTGACCGACTTCAGCAACGCGGCCAGGACGATGCTCTTCAACATCGACGAGCGGTGCTGGGACGACGGTCTGCTGCGCACGTTCGGGGTGCCGCCGGAACTGCTCCCTTCGGCCGTGACCTCGAGCGGCGTCGTCGGGGAGAGCGATCCCGACGTGTTGGGCACGTCACTGCCGATCGCCGGGCTGGTGGGGGACCAGCAAGGCGCTCTCTTCGGGCAGGGGTGTGTCGACCCGGGTCAATCCAAGAACACCTATGGCACCGGGGCCTTTCTCCTGATGAACACCGGTGCCAACAGGGCCCATTCCGAACATGGCTTGCTGACGACCCTGGGGTGCGGTCCGGATGGCGGTCCGGCCTACGCCCTGGAAGGCAGTGTTTTCATTGCCGGCGCCGCCATTCAGTGGTTGCGGGATGGGCTGCAGCTCATCGGAGATGCCGCCGAGTCCGAGGCCCTGGCCCGGAGCGTGGAGGACACGCACGGGGTCCATTTCGTGCCGGCCTTCGTCGGACTGGGCTCGCCTCACTGGCAACCCGAAGCCCGGGGTACCATTACCGGCCTCACCCGGGGGACCAACAGGGCCCATCTGGTGCGAGCCGCGCTCGAGTCGATGGCGTTCTCGTCCTCCGATCTGCTGAACGCCATGGCGGCCGATGCGGGGCACGATGGAGGGGCCCCGACCATCGACGCACTGCGAGTTGATGGCGGCGCCACCCGGAATGACTGGCTCATGCAATTCCAGTCGGACATCCTCGACCTTCCGGTCGAGCGGCCCGACATGGTCGAGACGACAGCCCTGGGTGCCGCCGGCCTGGCCGGTCTGGCACTCGGCGTCTGGGGGTCCGTTGACGAGGTGCTGGCAGGTCGCCGGTTCGACCGATTCACACCCACCATGAGCGCCACCGCTCGGAATGAAGCGCACGCGGGGTGGCGCCGGGCCATCGGCGCCACCTTGGGATGGGCCGAGACCGGTGGCAGCGCGCCACCCGGAACTTCCCGTCTGGCAGGAGCGTAGGGAGGGCGTCTCCTTCACCAAGGCCGTCATGGTGGTTTTGCGCGCCGGATGCCTCGCCTTCATCGTCTGGTGCTTTTCGGCTTCATCTGCCGAGGCGCAGCGCTTCATTCCCCGCAGTCAGCGGGCCACGATCAACCAGACGGTCAACACCACGGCGGTCAGCGTCCGCTACGGCCGCCCGGTCGCGCGTGGACGCCAGCTCTTCGGTGACGGTGGTGCCGTGCACCACTCGCCCTGGACGCCTGGGGCAGACGCCTCGACCACGGTCGAGTTCTCCAAGGACGTGTGGATCGATGGCCACCCACTGGCTGCCGGCGCCTACAGCCTGTGGTTCACGCCGGACACGGACCCCTGGCGGGTCATGTTTTCCTCTGCCGCCGACGTGTTCCACCTGCCGTTTCCCGGCCAGGTCGTTCTGGAGATCGAACTGGCGCCGTTTGCACTGGATCATGCCGAGGTGCTGACCTTCAGCTTCCCGCTGCTCACGGTCGACGAGACGGTGATTCGATTCCATTGGGGAACCACGGCGCTGGACATCCCGGTCCGTGTCGAGCGCGAGAAGGACATGCGGCCCCCCCGGGACGACTGGTAGGCCGAGGTCTGGCGGTTCCGGCAGGCGCACCACACATTCTAAGAACCCCTTCATCGTTTCTTTCGTTTCACTTAATCGGGTGGGTGCGACTATGTCGCCATCGCTCTAGTGCTGATATATCAGTACGGGACACCGTGCCGTGCAGGGTCGTGACGGGCAGGGCTGGTGCGGTGGTGGTTGAGCGAATCCTCAGCCGCGGGTACTCCTGCATTCTCGCGCAAGGCCGTCCCGGTGTTCGGGCCGGGATGGGTCCCAGAGGTACGGGTATGTGATGCCACTGGGGCGCACGCCGAAGTCCTGATCCGCCGATGGTCCATTCATGGGGCACTTGATGGAACCAGTTGACCGCCGGGCATTCTTGAGGAGGGTGGCGCTCGCGTCGGCCGCCACGGCCGGGTCGCAGGTGGTGCGCCCCGTCGCTCCTGCCCAGGCGACCACGGCGGTCGACCTCCCTCGTCAGGCACCGGTGTGGCACCGGTCCCCCTGTCACCTCTGCGGCGTGGGCTGCGGCCTCCTGGTGGGTGTCGAACACGGACGCGCCGTGGCGATTCAGGGAGATCCGGCCTCTCCGGTCAGCCAGGGTCTCGCGTGTGTGAAGGGTTATCATGCCGTCCAGGCGCTCTATGGAACGGACCGCATCGTTCGCGCCCTGGTCCGACGTGGTGGGAGGATGGTGGGGGCGTCACTGTCGGACGCTCTCGACGTGGTAGCGGAGCGGCTCGAGGCGGCGGTCGAGGAGTACGGTAGGGACAGCGTCGCGCTGTTCGGATCGGCGCAGTGGAGCATGCTCGACGCCTATGTCGGCGCCAAGCTGTTCAAGGGCGGGCTCGGCAGCAACAACGTCGAGACCAGCACGCGGCTCTTCGCGTCCGCCACGGTAGTCGGCCTGGAAACGACCTTCGGACTCGACGGGTCCCTCGGGGGATACGAGGACGTCGACCACGCGGACGTGTTCGTGTTGTGGGACACGAACCTGGCCGAAAGCGACCCAGTGCTGTTCTCCCGGATGCTGCAACGGAAGCGGGCCAATCCCTCGACTCGCGTCCTCGACCTCGATACTCGCATGACCAGAACGGGGTACGCGGCCGACCGGACGATCCTGCATCGGCCGCACACCACCCTGCTCATCGCCAATGCGATCTGTCAGGAGCTGGTGGCGCGCAACTGGGTGGATCGGGCCTTCGTCGACCAGCATGTCGCGTTCAAGAGCGGGGTGGCCGAGTTGGGAGATGGCCTGACCGACGACGGCCTCGTGGTCGAGGAGCCGGCCGACGTCTCGTGGGAGTCGTACGTCGCCTTCCTGTCTGATTTCACGCCGGAGCGCGTGGAGGGTAAGACGGGTGTTCCGGCGTCCACGATCCGGTGGCTGGCCTCGCTCTATGCCGATCGCTCGAGAACGGTGATGTCGGTGTGGGGGCCCAGGGTCAACCAGGATGTGGCCGGCGTTTGGACCCACAACGCCCTCTACAACGTCCACCTTCTGGTCGGGAGGATCGGACGCCCGGGAAACACGGCACTGGCGCTGAGCGGCCAGCCGAACGGGGGGAACGTGGCCCGGGAGGTGGGCGCGCTGGCGGACACGTTGCCGCGGGGGTCGGTGACCAACGCCGCCGACCGGGAGCACGCCGCCGAGATCTGGGGCGTCGGTGGGGATCGGATCGACGCCCGGCCGGGGCGGCATGCGCTGGCCATGTTCCGAGCGCTGGAGCGGGGCGACATCCGTTTCCTGTGGATCCAGGACGCGAACCCCATGGCCAGTCTCCCCAATACCCGCCGGTATCGCGCGGCCGCGGCGCGGGACGATCGTTTCCTCGTCGTATCGGAGGCGTATCCCACCGCCACCACCGACCTTGCCGATGTGGTGCTCCCGACGGCCATGTGGCTCGAGAGCGACGGCGTGTTCACCAACGTGGAACGCCGGATGCAGCAGTCCCAACGAATGGTGGGCGCGCCGGGCGCCGCGGTCTCGAATGCGTGGCAGATGATGGAGGTGGCACGACGCCTGGGATTCGAGGGCCTGTTCCCTTCCGATGAGGAAGGCGCGTTCGAGATCTTGTGGGACGAGTATCGCCGCTTCCATACCGACACACCGACCGCCGCTGCGCCGACCTCCGCGCTGCGGTCGGCTCCGGGTGTGCAATGGCCCTTCGTCGGGGGCCGGAGCGTGGCACGGCGCTACGACACCGGGTCGGATCCGTTCGCCGACGAAGCCCAGGGGTCCATCGAGTTCTACGGCCACGACGACGGCAGGGCCTGGATCTGGCTGCGTCCCGAGCCCACGGTCCCCGAATCTCCGGAAGAGGCGTACCCCTTCCGGCTGGAAACCGGCGCGGTGCTCGAACATTCGAATACGGGAACCCTTACCCAGAGGATCCCGACACTGCATCTGTCGGTGCCCCACAGCTATGCCGAGCTGCACCCCCAGGACGCGGAGGACCTCGGCATCCGTCATGGGGAGACGATCCGGGTCGTCAGCAGGCGGGGGGCCGTGGAACTCGAGGCCCGCATCGACTACCGCTCGCAGCCGATTCGAGGGCAGGTGTTCGTGCCCTGGTTCGATGAGGTGGTCGCGATCAACCAGTTGACGAGTGATGCGTTCTGTCCGCTGTCGGGCCAGCCGGCCTACGGGGCCACCGCCGTGCGCCTCGAGCGGGTGAACTCCCGGGGTGCTCCGTGACCGGCAGGACCTCCCGGATGTTGGGGTGGGCCCTGAGCGTCTTTCTGCTCGGCTGCACCGCCGTCGCGGTGGCGGCGGGTGCACGCTGGGCCCGGACGGTAGCGACGCGGCAGCCGGCGGCATTTCCTGTGGTCGCTGCGCCGGACCTGGTGCTCCCGCGGCGCCCCATCATTCTGGAGGCCGACGTGTTCCGAACCCGCCCCGGCATGTTGGCCATCACCCCGGAATCCGAGCGGCGGCCGGAGGCGATCGTCCGGACGCCGCACCGCTACCGGATCCTGCGAGCCTATCCGGGGGCCCCACCGACGATCCCCCACGGGTTTACCGGCGACGAGTACCGCACCGGGACCTGCAACACCTGCCACGAGCACGGCGGCTACTCGCCGCGGTTCAATGCCTACGTCCCGGTGACGCCGCACCCGGAGATGGTGGCCTGTCTCCAGTGCCACGTCGGGAACGACGCACTGACCGGTGTGGCCCTGCCGGACGCCGACCCCAACACGGTCTGTCGCCAGTGCCACCCGCCGGCCGGCATCCGACCGGTCCTGAGCACCATCGACTGGGAGCCCATGGAGTGGCCGGACCTTGGCCCGCGGGCCACGGCAGGACCGCCGCCGGTCATTCCCCACGAACAGCCGCTGCGTGGCAACTGCCTGACCTGTCATACAGGCCCAGCGGCGCTCGAGCGCATCCGCGTCTCCCATCCGGAGTGGGTCAACTGCCGGCAATGCCACATCGCGCTCGATCCCGAGGCGGAGCCGTTCACCCGAGCGTCCACTGTCGAAGGAGACGGCGGAGGAGGCTCGTCATGAGGGCCCAGGGCCTCACTCGCCTGGTCCGGTACCTCGCGGTCGCGGGGGTCAGTCTGGGGTGTACCGCCGAAGAGGCCCGGGAGGGTCACCAGGCTGAGGCGGGACACGAGGCACGGCCCGCCGCCGCCAGCCAGGAACGCCGGGTGCCAGGCCCCGGACTCGGAGACACCCTGCCGTCGGTTCCGGTGAACGATCGTACCGGCCCCGGTGGCCTGCCGTTCCGCGTCGCCGTGCGGACCTCTGCACCGGAAGCGGGCCATCCGCGCCGGTACGGCACCGTCACCCTGGAGACCGCGCTGCGCGTCCGGCCGGTGGGCCAGTATCCCTGTTCCTCGTGTCACTTCGGCCGCACCATCGTCATGGAGGACGATCGCATCACCGATGCCCATCAGGACGTCCAGCCGCAGCATCCCAGGGAAACGGGGGCGACCTGCGCCACGTGCCACGCGGCCGAGAACGTCGAGCGGCTGAACGTCGAGGGAGCGGGGCTGGCGACCTTGAGTGAAAGCTACCGACTGTGCGCTCAGTGCCATTTCGCGCAGGTCGAGGCCTGGGCCGGGGGAGGGCACGGCAAGCGGCTCGACGGGTGGCAGGGCGCCCGGGTCGTCATGGGGTGTGGCGACTGTCACGATCCCCATCGCCCAGTGGTGCCCCAGCGCATCCCGTTCCGGGCGCCCCGTCTCGAACGACCAGCCGAGGATGGCCGATGACTACACCGCCCCGCCCACCGACCGATCCGCCGCAGGATGGCGCCGCGGGCTCGGTGCTCAACAAGCCCGTCGACCGGCGACGCGCGCTCGGCCTGGTGGCAGGGGGTCTGGCGGCCGGTGCCCAGGCGGTGACGGCCTGCACCCCGTTCGGGGCGGTGTCCGAGGAGGAACGGGAAGTACGTCAGCTGGCGTGGCAGGAGTACATCAAGGGGCACTACCGCCTGATGACGCAAGAGGAGCGGGCGGCGACGATCGAGCGGCTGGAACGGCTCGCCATGGTCAAGCGCAACGAGGCCGTACGCATCAGTACCACCGACGCCCAGCCGGGCGTGGTGTTCGGATACGCCTTCAACATTTCCAAATGCAAGGGATACCGCTCCTGTGTCGAGGCGTGCATCAACGAGAACAATCTCGACCGCGAGGCCGCCACCCAGTACATCCGCATCTTCGAGATGGAAGATGGGGTGATCGACCTGGAGCACGGCGACGCCACCTACGAGCACGAAGCCCCGGCGGAAGGGCACTTCTACATGGGCACGCAGTGCTTCCAGTGTGCCGACCCGCCCTGCGTGAAAGTGTGCCCCGTGGGCGCCACGTGGCAGGAGCCGGACGGGATCACCGTGATCGACTACGACTGGTGCATCGGGTGCCGGTACTGCATGGCGGCCTGCCCCTACTGGGCGCGCCGGTTCAACTGGAGCACCCCGGAGGTGCCGACGGCCGAGGTGAACCCCAATCAGCACTACCTGAGCAATCGAGCCCGGAAGCGCGGTGTGGTGGAGAAGTGCTCGTTCTGCCTCCACCGCACCCGTCAGGGCCGACTCCCCGCCTGCGCGGAGGCGTGCCCGACCGGAGCCCGGATCTTCGGCAACCTACTCGATCCCGACTCCGAGATTCGGTGGGTGCTCGAACACAAGCGGATGTTCCGGCTGAAGGAAGACCTGAACACCGAACCGCGTTTCTGGTATTTCACCGACTGATGCGGACCACGATCCTGCACTTCAAGGCGTTTCTCGCGGATGGGTTGGCGTCCGCCACCTCCGGCGGATGGCGCTACCACCTGTGGATGGGATGCCTGACGGTCCTGATGGTGGCCGGTGCATACGCCTACTCGGTCCAGCTACGATTCGGGTTGGGTGTCACGGGTATGCACGATCATGTCAGTTGGGGCCTGTACATCTCCAACTTCACGTTCCTTGTCGGCCTGGCTGCCGCGGCCATGATGCTGGTGCTGCCGGCCTACATCCTGGGCGACGTCGATTTCGGCCGGGCCGTGCTCCTGGCCGAGGCGGTGGCCGTGGCGGCGCTGGTCATGTGCCTGGCGTTCGTCGTCGTGGACCTCGGGAACCCCCTGGCGTCGTGGCACCTGATGCCCGGATTGGGTCTGTTGAACTGGCCGCGTTCCCTGCTGGCCTGGGACGTCCTGGTCCTCAACGGGTATCTGGCGATCAACCTGGTCATCCCGCTCTACATCCTGTTCAGCCGCTACACCGGCCGCGCGCCCGACAAGCGAAAGTACGTTCCTTGGATGTACGTCGCCGTGACCTGGGCGGTGAGTATTCACCTGGTGACGGCCTTCCTGCTGGCGGGACTGCCAGCGCGCCCCTTCTGGAACACCGCGCTCCTCGGCCCGCGCTTCCTGGCGTCCGCGTTCACGGCCGGGCCGGCCTTCGTGATCGTCATGCTCTGGTTCATCAATCGCGTGACGTCCTATCGCATCACCGAGAACGCCTTTGCCAAGCTGGCCCTGATCACGACCGTGGCGGCGCAGATCAACATCGTGATGCTGGGGTCCGAGCTGTTCTACAAGTTCTACTCCTTCACCCATCACGGTATCAACGCGAGGTATCTCTTCTTCGGGCTCGGTGAGCATGACGCCCTCGTCGCCTGGATCTGGGTGGCGATCGGGCTCAACCTGGTGGCGACGGGCATCCTGATGATCCACCCGCTCCGGCGCGACCCGCGCTGGCTGATTCCCGCCTGCCTCGTGTTGTTCGTGGCCATCTGGATCGAAAAGGGCATGGGCCTGGTGATCCCCGGGTTCATCCCGTCTCCGCTGGGCGAAATCGTCGAGTACGTCCCCACCTGGGTCGAGCTGGCGGTGACCATCGGCATTTGGGCGCTCGGCCTGTTCGTGCTGACCGCGTTGATCCGGGTGGCCCTGCCCATCGAGCTCGGGGAACTCCGCAGTCCCCATATCGCAACGCCGGCCGAGGATCGCCTGTCCCGCCCCCGCAGTGAGCGTCCACGGTACAGGGAGATTCGGCCGGTTCGGAAACGATGATACGACTCCGTGCCGGCGCTTCCGGCCAACCTAAGCGAGGTAATGGACATGACCAGACATAGCCCAAACGCGACACGGTACCCCTTTGCGGCGGTCGTTGCCGGCGCCATCTGCCTGGCCGGGGTGAGTGGGGGTCTACTCATGGCGGGGTTGGTCCCGTTCGTCGCGGGAACGACCGGGCTGCTCGCCGGAACGCTCCTGGCCGCCTCGATCAAGTACACCGACCAATGGGAGCGCGCCGTGCTGTTGCGCCTGGGCCGCTACCGTGGCCTGCGAGGGCCCGGGTACTTCGGGATCGTCCCCATCATCGACCGGGTGGCCTACAACATCGATCAGCGCATCCGGACCGCGGCGTTCGGAGCCGAGTCGTGCCTCACCCGTGATACGGTGCCCGTCAACGTCGATGCCATCGCGTTCTGGATCGTTCGCGACGCGGAGAGCGCCGCCCTTCAGGTCCAGGACTACGACGAAGCCGTAATCCTGTCGGCCCAGACCGCGCTCCGCGATGCCATCGGCAAGCACGATCTGGCCGAACTCATTCAATCACGAGTGGAACTGGGGGAGGGCCTCAAGGTCGCGTTGGAAGCGAAGATGCAGGACTGGGGCATCCAGGTGCAATCCGTGGAAATCCGGGACGTGATCATCCCCGCCGCCCTGGAGGACGCCATGTCCCGCCAGGCCCAGGCGGAACGGGAGCGGCAGGCGCGCATCATCCTGGGGACGGCGGAAACCGAGATTGCCGAGAAGTTCGTCGAGGCCGCCGCCGCCTATCGCGATCACCCCGGGGCCATGAATCTCCGGGCCATGAACATGCTGTACGAGAGTATCGTCAAACGCGGATCACTCATGGTGGTGCCGTCCGGGCTCAGCGACTCGTTGAACGTGCCGTCCATGATGGGCATGGCCGGCGCGGCCGGCTTGGCGGAGCTTCAGGGGGTGGCGCCGCCCAACTTGTCCTCCGGTAAGGCGGCGGATACGGACGGAGAGCCGGGGACGGCCTAGGGCCGTACGGCGGGGGTCACCCCCCGGGGATGGCAACCCCGTGGCAGGCGGTACACATCTGTGGGTTCTTCTGCCGTAGCCGCGCCGCGTCGAAGTCGGGACCGTGCGGGTTGAACCGGCGACCGCCCACGGCCGAGTGGCAGCGCAGGCAGTCCCGTTCGGCGTGGCAGGCGACGCAGTTCTCGAGATTCTGCCGGGCGGTCTGACCATGGCCCAGGGCGAAGAACTGCTTGGCGTCGTGGTAGCCCCCATCGAGCGGTCCGGACGCCACGACTCCCGCATCCACATGGCAGCTGGCACAGAACTGATTGGTGTTGTGGCAGTCTGCGCAAGCGGTCTCCCGGTTGTAGGCCGAGACCGGGTGACGGCTCAGGTAGCCGGCCGGGTGGAATCCGCGCCCGTCGCTGGATGGATCGGGGCGGTGGCACTCGAGGCATTGGGTTCGCGTGTGGCAGGCCGCGCACGTGGTCGGGGCTGAGCCGGCCTGGTCGGCGTGCATCAGCGAGTAGTCCTCGCCGTGGGTCTCCGGGCGGGAGCGGGTCACGATTGCTCCGGTGCCACGATCGGGGCCGGCCGGGTACATGGCCAGGAGGACCCTCGGCCGTGAGGCGTGGCACTCCAGGCAGCTTTCCTGCGTGTGGCACGCCTGGCAGGTCTGGGGTCGGTCCTCCGCCATGCTGCCGTGGGCCCGGTAGAACTGGCTGTCCTGGTGCGAGTCCGGCGCATCGAGTGTCACGGCAATGGCGAGGGAGCGGGCGTCAGACGCCAGGGCCTGAATGGGCTGCTGTTCCGGCGCGTCCACGTGGCACTGCAGGCAGAAGTCGCGCGCGTGGCAGGTCGCGCAGCTCGACGCCACGGCGTAGGTCGCACCCGCCGGCCGGGCCTCCGCTCCGTGGCCCTGCAGGGCGAAGGCGTCGGCCTCGTGGCTCGGCGGGGTCGGGAAGTCTCCCACCTGGGCCAGCGTCAGGCCGGTTTCCGCAAGCGCATAGTGGCAGGCCGCGCACTCCTCCGGCGCCGCGGCAAGGTGTTCTACGGCGATACCGTGGCACTCGAGACAGCGGTCGACGGCGCGCCTGGTGACCGTCATCCGGAGCGAATCGGAGTCGCTGTGGCAGGCTTCACACGTCACCGTGGAATCCCGCGACTCCACCTGCACGGCGGCGATGTGGGCCGGGTGCGTGAACTTCAGATTCGAGGGTGGTGCCGCGGCCGGTGGTTCGTAGGTGACCGTATCCTCTACGACGCCATCGTGGCAGGCCGCACAGTCCGAGGCCGTCGGCCAGCGCGACTGCACCGTGTCGCTGATTCCCACGTGGCAGCTGGCGCACCGCGGGAACAACCCTTGGTGCGTCGGATGGTCGAACGTCTGGAGCGTGAGCGCGGCCCCGGCAGCGGTCACCACAAGAAGTCCCAAGGGGATGGCCCAGAGCCGCCACGTCATGGCGTTGCTCCCGGCATGCGCCCCGGCGGCAGCGGCCGGGTCTTGACCGCCGAACTCAGGTAGAAACTCACCTCGGCGCTGAGCCGCGTCTGATCCCAGGAGAACGCCGCGGCGTCCGGACGATTCCGATCCTCGTCGTAGTAGTCGGCACGGATTCGGAAGCGCATCCGTTGGGGGACCTGGTAGGAAGCCTCCACGCCGGCGTAGTTCAGGACCGACTCGTCGAATCGATACTCGAGCGGTCGATTGAAGTGCCCACCGCTGGCCGACACCTGCCAGCGCTCGGACGGCAGGTAGGCCAGACTGGCGTCCCATCCGCTGGACGCGGCCCCTGGGCCGGTGTCCGCCGAGTATCCCAGACCCAGGTCGAACTGCCGATAGCGGTACGACGCCCCCACGCGAGTTCGCCAGCCCTCGTCATCGACGGTGACGAGGGGGGAGGGCAGGGAATTGTCGTCATACCGGTACGCTTCGCCCCGGAGGGAAAGACGGAGCCCCTTCCATGGCCCGATCCAGAGGGATCCGGTGGCGGCATTGTAGGGCACGGTGTTGAACGCGGCCCAGATCTCCCACAACTGGAACATGGGCCGGTAGTGCCGGTACCCCACGGCGGCCGACACCAGGGGGGACGTCCAGTTCACCGTGGCGTCCGCCATTCCCACACGGTCCTGGGCCAGGTCGTACACGACGTTCCCCTGCAGGCTGACGCGATCGACCGGGCGGATGACGGTGCTGACGGCGGCACGTTCGGCAATGAAGTAGTCCGTGGCGCGATCCACTTGCCGCTGGTACTCGGCACTGAGGTCGAGCATGCGGCTGTTCCACCCAGCGTCGAAGCCGAGGATCCACTGGCGGTCCTGCAACTGGAACTGATTGAACGGATTCAGCTCCGGGCTGTTGATAGGCAGGAGCGAGGCGCGCGCGAGGCCCAGGCCGCCATACCCGCCCACGGTCAGTCGGCGGCGCAGGAGGTGCGCCGTCATTTCTACGCCGTCGTACCCGGCGTAGCCCAGTTGATTGGCCTCGATGATGCGGCCGGCCCGTCCCGCGAACCAGTCACGCTGATAGCCCGCATACAGCTCGATCAATTGCACGGCCGGTTCGGTGCCGGGCCAGTAGGTATTGCCCGTGAAGTCCGTCAACAGCCGTATGCTGCCATGGGCCCGCAGGCCGTTGACGCCCAGGCCCCACATCGTGGCGGTGGCCGTGGTGCTGAAGGGCACGGCATGGCGCACCGGTCCCGCAGTGTAATAGGAGCACCAGGGGATCCCCTGGTGGCACGTGACGGCGAATCCGTCGGTCGTGGCCGGTCCGCCCCCGGGTCCGGGAACCACACTGTTTGCGGGGACACTGTCCAGTTGCCAGCCGCGGTACCGGACGCTCTGGATGCCGACATCGACTCGCGCCCGGTATCCCTGTGATGGGAGCGGCGTGGGCCGGGCCAGGAGCGCCGCCCCGGCCAGGATGGATGCCGCTACTGCGACCCGGCCCACGTGGGTCACGGGGTTGCCCCGAGGAGCAGGGGCCGGTAGTGCTCAGGGTCAGATTGCAGGTGGCAGCGGGAACAGGTCCCGTCCTCGTAGTGGTCGACCTCAGGGTCGTGACAGGCAAGACAGAAGGACCGCTCCGGTTGCAGGAGGGCAATCGTCTCCGTGGTGTGGCAGGCGTCGCACCGTTGATGGGCTTCCAGCACCGTGTGCTCCTCGAGCACCGCCGGCGTGCGGTGGCAGGTGGCGCACTGAGTGACCGACTCGTGATGGTTCTCGTGGCAGGCCCGGCATTGCACCGCCTCCACGCTCAAGGCCATCGAGACCGGAACCTGATGGCATTCGATGCAGCCCTCATCGGCGTGGACCTGGTGCTGAAACGCCACCGCCCGTCTGCGGGGGGCACGGTCGTCGACCTGGACGGCAAACTCGACGGCATAGGATTCCTCGAATTCGTCCGGGGCGTGGCAGGTGCTGCAGTCGTTGGTGGAGGGGCCTCGATGGTGGCAGATGGCGCAGCCGCGGGGTTGCTCGAACGTCAATCCGCCATGCCCCTCGCCCGTGACGTGGCAGCTCAGGCAGGCCACTTCTTCATGGCGGTCGTGCGGGAAGGTGTCGGCGGGGGCCGGAGGAGGGCGGGGGAGCACCTCGCTCAGGAGCACGTCACCCTTGCCGCGGCGCGGTTCGGGCCCAGGCGCGAGGGAGAGTGCTTGGGCACCCGCTTCCCTGCCAGGCGGTGGCGTTGGCAGTTGCTCCAGGAGGTGCCGGCCGGTGGCGTCCCGCGGCCGGGGGCTGGGCGTTCCCTTGGCGTGTCCCGGCACCTGGTCCTCCCAGTCGACCGGGGGTGCGAATGCCTCACGCAAGGCGGCCGCCGTGTCGAACGGCAGGGGCGCATGCCGGTTGGTCCCGTCCTCGTTTACGGACTCGTGACACCCGACGCAGTCGGACGCGTCCACCTTGGCGGCATGGTTGGGATGGCAGGTGAGGCACTGCTCGGCCACGGCGCGATGGTTGGCGCCCACGTGGAAGGGGCGGTCGCGCCAGTCGTCATGGCACGCCTGGCAGGTCTCACCGGCGTCCGCCGGGCGCTCTTGGCTGTGCGGGTTGTGGCACATGCCGCACGTGCTGCTGTGCGGGTCGAGGCGCGGGTTGAAGTCGGCCAGCAGAGTTTCCATCTCGTGACAGCCGAAACACTGGACGTCGTTGGGCACCAGGGTGCCGCGGGCCGAGTCGACGGTGGCAAGCAGTGGGACGTCGGCGGTGAACACGTGACACGTGGTGCAGTGGGCGTCGTTCTGTTCCGCCATGCTACCCAGCACCATGTCCGTCTGTTCCGTCTCATGGCATCCCGACTGGCCGCACGTCTGCCGCACCGGCACGAAGCGGTGTACCGTCTCGCCGTGGCAGGTGACGCACATGACCGAATCGAGTGCGGTGGAGTCCGACTCGAGGTGCACGCGATGCCCGGCGGTGGTGGCGATGTGCTGCCAGGTCGTGTCGGCGCCGACGTTGTGGCACTCGTCGCATCGTGCGTTGGGGACCGGCGCGTGGGGCTGGATCTCGTCCGGTCGCTCGGCCACCCAGAGGAACAACTGTCGCAGGCTGGCGCTGACGGGTTGCTTGTGGCAGTCGTGACACTGGAGTTCTTCGTGTCGCCCGGCGCTGAGCGCGAACGCACCGAACGGATCCTCCATCACGTGGCAGCCCGTGCAGAAGCCGTTGTCGTGCTGCATGTAATTCCAGCTGGCCCCGCCGACGGCGATGGCCACGAGTCCGCCCGCCACAGTGCCGCCCGCCAGGACCCAGCGGACACCTCGGCTCCGGGACTTGATCCACATGGCGATGCCGGCGCGGCGTTGCCAGATCCAGCGTACCACGAAGACCGCCGCGACGAGGCCCACGAAGAAGCCCGTGATCTGGGCCCACTGCGGGAAGTTGAACACGAAGCGGAAGAACTCCGCGGTGCCGCCCGGGATGGGGGACTCGACCACGACGGAATCCTGAAGGGCCCGTACCGGTCCGATCATGTCGTTGCCAGGACTCATGTCACCTCGTCGAGGGGAGACCCGGGCACGGCTGCACCCGGCGGATACCGGAGCGCCCGATCACGGGAACGGTCCGTAGTCGTCGTTGAGCGCCTGAATGGACGCCCGTAACAGGCCCTCGAGCAGGAACGGGTTGTGGGTGCTGCTGCCGGTCCTCTTGGCCAGGTCGTTGTTGAATTTGCAGCCCTTGGCTGTGGTGAAGACACCGGTATTGGGGTCCAGCTCGGAGGGTGGCACCAGGGCCAGCAGGCTGTCGACGGTGGCGATCAGCGGGTCGATGCGACCATTGGCCAGCGTGTAGGCCGCCCGGGCGGCCGTCTCGTCGGCGTGGCAGCCTGAGCTCGTGCAGGCCCGGAAGGTTCGCTCGGCGATCGTCGTACAATCCTGGGCCATCGTGGGCACCGTGTCGTTATCGACGCACGGGATGGCCAGGAAGCGGTGTCCGGTGACGTTCTGGAGGAAGTCGCCTGTCAGGCCGTCGGTCGCGGCGTAGCCGTCGACATGACACGTGGCACATAATCGGGTGTTGCGGCCCGACCCATGGGTGCCCCGGATGCTGTCGAGCTGGGGGTCGAAACCCGGTGGGAACCAGCCCACGTCTGCGCCCAGGACCAGCGGTCCCTCTGGGGCGTGTGGCCCTCGAGATCCTCCGGCGTCGAGGTCGACTTCGGCACCGCGGTTGTGGCACTTGATGCACAGATTCAGATTGGCGTCCGTCGAACCGACCGAAAACCGCAGTTGCTTGTCGAAATCTGAACCATGGGGATCGTGGCACACGGCGCAAGTGATGGTCTCGTGCTGGCCGACCGGCGCATCGTCCTCCAGGTAGCTGGTCCTCACCCCGAAGGCCTCGAGCGCTCCTTGCCCGGTGTGGCAGCTGATGCAATCCTCCCTGCCGCGGGGGTAGTCGTTCATCATGTTGTGCCGAGAAATGGACCACTCTTCGATGAACGGCTGGTGGACCCCCGAGTGACAGGTACCGCAGGCTGCCGGACTCCCCGGCGTTCCCTTGATGGACGCCAGGGGCGCGGTTCCGGCATCCGGGACCAGGACGTGCTGGTAGCCCGGTCCGTGGCAGCTTTCGCACTGGACGTCCCAGTAGACCGGGGTCTGAGTCAGGTTATAGCCGGCGGGAGCGGGACTGGTGTTGCCGAGATCCGAGACGGTATGGCAGCCGAAACAGCTGGCCTGGGCGGAACCGGAATTGACCAGGGTGTTGTAGGCGTCCGCGTGCTTGGTGGCCTTCCATACCGCGGACCGGCTGACGTGACAACTGGCGCAGGTGAGTTGCTTGCTGGGGGCGTCGAAGTACCCCAGGAAACCGTTGACCAGGTCCGGAGGCGGGTTGAAGGGTTCCCGGTCGACGAACGTGGTGTCGCTCTGGGTACAGCCCCCGATCGTGGCTGCGCAGAGGAGCATGAACAGCGGCCGGTGTACGGACACAGCAACTCCGGGGGAATCTGATCGCTGGCAGGGAGTAACCTACCAAGGAAAGTGACGGTATCCGTACATGCTCGCAAGCCTCTGTGCTGCTACGGATGCCATCCGAGTGGAAGCCGGTCGTCCTGGTCAAAGAGAAGGACCGGCCGCGCCGTGCGCGACCGGTCCCTGAACTCCCTCCGACGTTCCCACTCAGTGCAACTGGTACTCCAGGTCGACCGTGATGGGGAACGGCCCATAGGTCCGGTCCATTTCCTGGATGCAGGCGATGAGCAGCTGCTCCATCAGGAACGGGTTGTGGACCGAACTGCCTTTGGCCTGGGACAGCTCGAGATTGAACTGGCAGCCCTTGGCGCTGGTGAAGATGCCGCTGAGGGGATCGAGGTCCGCCGGCGGGACCAGCGGGTCGGTCAACTGAGCGTCCAGCTGCGCTTCCAGGGTCCCCAGTCGGGTCTCCGCCGTGGACAGCGCCGTCGCGGCCGCGATAGCGTCACCATGACAGCCGTTGGTGCAGCCGGAGAAACTCCGATCGGCCGGCGTGTACGAGCAGTTCTGATCATCCGTCGGTGCGCCATTGGCGTCCACGCAGGGGATGGCCAGGAACCGGTGGCCGGTCACGTTGACCACGAAGTCGCCGGTGGCCTGATCGGTCACGGTGTACGAGTACAGATGACACGTGGCGCACAATCCCGGGTTGGCCGTCGACCCGTGGGTGCCGCGGATGGTGTCCAGCAACGGCGTGAAGTTGGGCGGGAACCAGCCGGCACCCTCGCCGAGGAGGAGCGGACCCTCGGGCGAGTGGGGCCCCCGGAATCTCGATCCCGGGTCGAGGTCCTGCTCCGGTTCGGCCCGTTTGTGGTGGCACTTCATGCAGAGATTCTGTTCCTGGATGGGCACCGAGATGGGGAACCGCAGCGACGACGTGATCCCCGAGCCGTGAGGGTCATGGCACACGGCGCAGGTGATGTCCTCGTGCTGTCCGACCGGTGCGTTCTTCTCGATGTAATTGTCGTTGACGCCGAAGGCGGCCAGGGCCCCTTGCGCCGTGTGGCAACTGATGCACTCCGCCCGGCCCTGCGGGTAGCTGTTCATCTGGCTGTGACGCGACTTGGACCAGTCGTCGAAGAAGCCGTGGTGCGTGCCCGAGTGACAGGTGCCGCAGGAGGCTGGTCCCAGCGTGTCCCCCTGGATCGAGGCCAGCGGGGCCGTCCCCGCGTCCGGGGCTTGCACGTGGGTGATGCCCGGGCCGTGGCAGCTTTCGCACTGCACGTCGTGGTATACGTCGGTCTGGACCGCGTTCCAGCCGGCCGGCGCATCGGTCAGGTTGCCGTTCTCCGACACGGTATGGCAGGTCCGGCAGAAGTCCTGGGCATGGCCCGAAGCCTCCAATGTGTTCCAGGCATCGGAGTGCGCGTGGGATTCCCACTGGCCCTGGCGGCTCACGTGGCAGTTGCCGCAGGTGGTCTGCTGGGTGGCAACGTCGAAGTAGCCGAGGAAGCCGTTCACCGCGTCGGGGGGAGGGTTGAACGGCGGCGCCGGAACCGGCACCTCGACAAACTCCGTCTTGGTCTCGGTACATCCGGCCACGGCGGCAGCCACCAGCACGGTCGGCACCGCGAGGCGGAGAAGACGAATGGGGGAGAAGATCATGATGGACTCGAGGGAAGGGGTTCAGTCAATCGACTCGGTAACCGACTCGGGCATGTCCGTACAACTACCGATGTGCCCTGCGTGCTCCTGCGGGGGTTCTTCAACCCGGGAACAACATATCCCGAGCCGGGTGAAGGAAATGTGAAGACAGAATGATCGACATCACCGATAAACGTTTCTTCATGAAGACGCATGCCTTCGCTTTAGGCAGGTCCCCGTAGCATGCAGAGTCCTCGGTGGCACGCCGGCGCGGTTGTTTGCCGTTCGGAGCCGCCATAGCTTGCATGTCCGTATCTACCCGGGCGAAGGAACCGTGACATGACATCCACCACCTGTTCCAAATGCGGCGCCCCTGGTACCGGCAATTTCTGCCAGGAATGCGGTGCCGCACTCAAACCGGGGTTCTGCACCAAATGCGGCGCCGCCATGGGCTCGGACACGGCGTTCTGCCCGTCGTGCGGGGTGGCGCGCGGTGGCGCCCCCCCCACTGCCGGTTCGCCCCAATCCAATTGGGCCATTCCGGCCGGGATGCTGGTCATCGCCGTGGCCATATCCCTGGTGTTCCTGGTGCGCATCAACAACGGAGGGTCCACCGTCGGCCTCCCTCCCCAGGGCCTGACCACCTCGGCTGGAGCCGGCACGCCGCCGGACCTGAGCCAGATGACGCCGCGAGAACGGTTCGACCGGCTGTACAACCGGGTCATGCGGGCCACCGAGCAGGGAGATGCGGCCACGATGCAGCAGTTTGCCCCCATGGCCATCGCGGCCTACGACATGCTTGAAGAGGTGGACGCGGATGCCCGTTACCATGCGGCTCTCCTCAAGCTGCACGGTGGGGACATGCCCGGAAGCGCCGCCCTGGCGGATTCGATTCTCGCGGAAACCCCGAACCACCTTTTTGGGTTCATCATTCAGGGCACCCTCGCCAAGTGGCAGAACGACCCGGCCGCCCTGGCGCGGGTGCAGCGAGATTTTCTGGCGGCCTACGATGAGGAGATCACCGCGGGCAGGCCGGAATACGACCACCACCGACCGTCCATCGAGGGCTTTCTGACCGAGGCCCAGACCGGGGCCGGCCCCGGAGTGGCCGGCTCCGGCGGGTAAGCCGGGCTGGCGTTATATTCTGTGGCAGCCATTCACCGTCTTCTGTTGGAGTCAGGACCATGAAAGCAGGGACCAAATTCGTGGCCGGAGCCGCGGTCATCATCATCGGCGTCGGCGCGTTGATTTTCGAGGGCGTCAAGCAGACCGGCACCTATTTCTTGACGACCACCGAGCTGGCCGAGCGTACCAGCACCGACCCGACGTTTCATGAGGTCGGCATCAAGCTTGGCGCCCAGGTGGTGCCCGGCACCATCCGGCGCGACGCCGCCAGCCAGACCATTGATTTCGAGGTGACGGACGGCACCACGCAGATTCCGGTGTCCTACCGGGGACTGGCGCCGGACACCTTCACGGACGATGTGGACATCGAAGTGGTGGTCGAGGGCCGGCTGGGCACCGACGGCGTGTTCCAGGCCACGACACTCCTGGCCAAGTGTGGTTCGCGCTACGAGGCAGAGTACGACAACGAAGCCCAGGTCTAACCCATGACGCTCCTGGGTCAATTCGCGCTCTGGGCCGGTTGGCTCATCGCGCTCTGGGCCGCCGTGCTGTCGTTTTCGGGGCGGTGGCAAGGTCGGCCGGAGCTGCGGGCCAGCCTCACCGGCGCCGTCTACGCCGTCTTCGGCTGCATGGTGGTGGCCTCGCTGGCGCTATGGTACGGCCTGGTCACGCACGACTTCAACATCGAATACGTCGCGTCCTACACCTCCCGAACGCTCCCGGAGTACTTCGTGTTCTCGGCGTTCTGGGCCGGGCAGAAGGGCTCTCTCCTGCTCTGGGCGGTGGTGCTGGCGTTGTTCTCGGCCCTGGCGCAGTTCATGACCTCGCGGCGCCACGCCGACTTGCTCCCCTGGGTGGCCGGCGTCACGTCCATTACGATCTTCTTCTTCATTACCGTGATGCTGTTCTCGGCCAATCCGTTCGAACGGCTGGCCTTCACGCCCCCTGACGGTCGTGGCCTCAACCCGCAACTGCAGAACCTCGGCATGATGATCCACCCGCCGATGCTCTATCTGGGCTACATCAGCATCACCATTCCCTTCGCCTTTGCCATGGCGGCGCTGCTGTCCGGCAAGCTGGACACGGGCTGGATCCAAGCGATACGGAAGTGGACCATCCTCAGCTGGCTGTTTCTGTCTGCCGGCATCGTGCTCGGCATGTGGTGGGCCTACGTGGAATTGGGCTGGGGCGGTTACTGGGCCTGGGATCCGGTCGAGAACGCCAGTTTCCTGCCGTGGCTCACGATGACGGCGTTTCTCCACTCCGTGATGATCCAGGAGAAACGCGGCATGCTCAAGCGCTGGAACCTGGCGCTGATCATCGGCACCTTCCTGTTGAGCATCTTCGGGACATTCATTACTCGCTCCGGCGTCATCGCCAGCGTGCATTCGTTCACCCAGTCGTCGGTCGGATACTACTTCCTGGCCTTCCTGGTGATCTCGGGTGTGTTGGCCTACACGCTGCTGTACACCAAGTGGGACCGGCTGGAAGCGGAGGTCGAGCTGGAGTCGATGGTGAGTCGCGAGGCCGCCTTCCTGTTCAACAACCTGATCTTGGTCGGCATCGCCTTCTCGGTCCTGTGGGGTACCCTGTTCCCGATCCTGTCGGAACTGGTGCAGGGCACCAAGGTCACCGTGGGGCCGCCGTTCTTCAATAAGGTCAACGTGCCACTGGGCCTGGCGCTCCTGGCGCTCACCGGCATCGGGCCGCTCATCGCCTGGCGCAAGGCGTCGACCGCCAATCTGCGGCGCCAGTTCCTCTTCCCCCTCGGCTCCGGGCTGGTGGTGGCCGTGGTGTTGTGGCTGCTCGGCGCTCGCAGTCTGTACCCGCTCATGACCATCGGGCTGGCGGGGTTCGTGGCCGGCACGGTGCTCCAGGAGTTCTACCGTGGCAGCCGGGCCCGCCACCGGATTCACGGGGAGTCGTATCTGATGGCGACCTTGCGGCTCATCGGCCGGAACCGCCGGCGCTATGGCGGCTACATCGTGCACGTGGGCATCCTGGTGTTGTTCGTGGCCTTCGCGGGGTACGCCTTCAAGGTCGACCAGGAAGCCACGCTGGTGCCTGGCGAGTCCGTGGAATTGCGCAGCCCCTTCGGCCACACCTACACCCTGACCCACCTTGGCGTGTCCCAGTTCGAATACCTGAACCGATTCGTGTCCCAGGCCACCGTCGAGGTGGCCAAGAACGGGGTCCCGGCCGGCCGCATGTCGTCGGAAAAGCGCCAGCACATCAATAGCCTGCGCGAATTCGAATTCCAGCCGTCGACGGAGGTCGGCATCCGGAGTTCGGCGCAGGAGGATCTGTACATCGTCTACGCCGGTTCGGTCGAGGGCACCGAAGAGGCCGTGTACCGTTTCACCATCAACCCGCTGGTGATCTGGGTCTGGATTGGGGGCGTCATTCTGGTCGTGGGCGGGATCATCACCATGTGGCCGGGTGGCTACGGGCCGACCCGGGAGCGCCGTCCGGTGCAGGTGGGCTATGAGGCGGAGTTGGCGGGAAGTGCCTAGCGTGGGCGACCCATCTGTCCGGCCGACCGCGGTGGCCGTGCATCGACGAGGCTTCGTCCTCGGCCTGACGGCGGTCGTCTTCGGGCGCGGCGCCTGGTCGCAGGAACCGGAGGCCCAGTCCCCCCAGGAGCCGGCGGACGCCGGCCGGCTCTACAACCCGGGGGTGGTCCAGCAACGGGCCCGAAGCACCGACGCCGACAACGACGAGTACATCAAGGACCTCGAGAAGCAGATGCGGTGTACCTGCGGCTGCAATCTCGATATCTACACGTGCCGCACGACCGATTTTACCTGCACCACCTCGCCCGCCCTGCATCGTGAAGTGGTGGCGCTCCACGAGTCCGGTCTGTCGGGCCAGGAGATCCTCGACGACTTCGTGGCACGGTATGGCGAGGACGTCCTCATGGCGCCCAAGCCCGAGGGCTTCAATCTCGCCGGCTATCTGGTGCCCGGGATTCTGGTGTCGCTCGTCGGCATGATCCTGATCTGGGTGCTGTATCGTCGCCAGAGCGTCATCGCGCTGGCGACCGCTGAAAAAGACGCGCTACCGGAGGCCGTTCCCGGTATCGCCGCGACACCTGAGGAACTGGCCCGCCTCGAAGCGGCCATCCGGGAAGGCGACCGATAATGGTTCTCGAGATCGTTCTGGCGTTGGTGCTGGCCGTCGGCGCCCTGTGGTTGGTGCTCTATCCGCTGTTTCGGCCCGACTCGATCGCTCCCGACGTGTTCGAGCCACTCGACCCATCGGAAACGCGGCAGGGCGTGGCGGTGGCGGCGCTCCGGGAGATCGAGTTCGACCGCGCCACCGGCAAACTGTCCGATGCGGATTACCACGAGCTCCACGCTCGCTACTCCACAGAGGCCATCCAGGCCATGCGGGACGACAGCGCCGGACCGGCGACGGACGACGATGCCATCGAGGCCATGGTCGCCGCCGAGGTGGAGGCTCTCGAGAGCGGTGGCGACGGCACGCCGCCGACCTGTCCAACGTGCGGCCCGCGGCCCGAGGCCGACGCGGTGTTCTGCTCGCAATGCGGGCAACTGCTTCCCCACCCGGCCAAGTGTGCCGAGTGTGGGGCCCCGCTGGAGCCAGGCGGTCGTTTCTGTGGTCGCTGCGGCGTCGCCGTCATGGCCCTGAGCTGATCGGGGCTGGCGCACCGCGTCTCATGCCTCAGGATCCGGACGGCTTCCACCCCCTCCCCGATGCTCTGACCGACACCTTCGGTTCCATCGACATCTATCTGTTCGACCAGGTCCTGCGGGGCCGTTTCACGCCGGGCATGCGTGTGCTCGACGCCGGCTGCGGACGGGGCCGCAACATGGTGTACTTCCTCCGTGCCGGTTTCGACGTGTATGGGGTGGACCGTGACGACGACGCGGTGGGCGCGGTCCGGGCCCTCGCCGCGCGACTGGCCCCCGCCATCCCGCAAGATCACTTCCACCAGGCCACCCTGGACGCCGTGCCGTTCCCCGACGGCCACTTCGACCGGATCGTGGCCAACGCCGTCCTGCACTTCGCGGAGAACCCACCGGCCTTCGAGGCCATGGTCGACGAATTGTGGCGCGTCCTTCGCCCCGGCGGCATCCTGTTCGCCCGCGTGGCGTCCTCCATCGGTCTCGAGGACCGGGTACGACCGGTCGGGGACGGTCGCTTCGTGTTGCCGGACGGCACCGAACGGTTTCTGGTGGACGGGGACATGCTCCGGGCCACGACGGCCCGGCTGGGCGGGACCATCCTCGATCCGATCAAGACGGTCTACGTCGAGGATCAGCGCTGCATCACCAACTGGTGCCTGGAGCGCCCCGCCGCCTGAGCCGGGCTCGGCTCCAGCCCCAGAGCCCCCGGGCGAAACCCGGAGGATGGGAGAGGGCGTAGGGCCTCCCCATCAGGTTGCCTTGCGTCCCCAGTCGGGCCGGAGGTAGGTTCGCCGAACCTAGACCGCGCCAATCCCAGGAGAGTTCGCCATGCCAAGAGCCATCGCCGGAAGCCTCATCTGTCTCCTTGCGACTGCCGTCACGGCGCCCCTGGCGGGCGCGCAATCCTATGACGAGATCGCCTTCGCGGTGCTCCCGGCGCCGGAGGCCGAGCGGGCCAGCGCCACCGTGCTGGGCTTCCGTGACGGCGCGCTCGAGACCCTCCGGCCTGGGGACGGCGCGTTCGTCTGCATCGCGGACGATCCCTCCGACGAGCGGTTCCGGGTGTTGTGCTACCACGTATCGCTTGAGCCGTACATGGCCCGCGGCCGGGCCCTGCGAGCCGAGGGCATTACCGGCAAGTCCGGCATCGAGAAGCGTTGGGCAGAGATCGAATCCGGCAAGCTCGAGATGCCGAAGCACCCCGCGGCGCTGCACCAGTTGTTCGGGTCGCATCCCGACTCCGTGTCGCTCGACGGCGTCGATGACATGGGCCGGCTGACGGTGATCTACATGGCCTATGCCACGGTAGAGGAAACCGGCCTGCCGCCGCAACCCTCGGGCACCATGCCGTGGCTGATGTACGCCGGGACGCCGACGGCGCACGTGATGATTTCGGGTCGCTAGGAAGGCCACGCGGAGGCGGGGAGACGGTGCCAGATAGGGGCCCTGCCGAGACGGGGTCTCAACCCCCGTTCGGACCGGCCGCTGGAATTCCCGTGGGTGGCGTCGCCGTACTCGGCGTGCCATTCGACGGGAATTCGTCTTTTCTGCGGGGGCCCGCAGATGCTCCGGCGCTGATCCTCGATGCGCTGGTGAGCCCCTCCGGCAACCTGTGCTCCGAACACGGACTGGACCTCGAGACCGACGGGCGCTGGCGAGCGGTTCCTCCGGTACACGCCGACCAGTCCGACAGCCAGCGCGCCATCGAGGCGGCGGTGCGATCACTCCTCGCGTCGGGCCTCCGCGTGGCGTCCCTGGGCGGCGACCACTCGGTGACGCTGCCCATCCTCCGGGCCCACGCCGAGCGCTACCCGGGACTCACCGTGGTCCAGCTGGACGCCCATCCCGATCTGTACGATCACCTCGACGGCAACTGCGATTCGCATGCCTGTCCCTTTGCCCGGGTCATGGAAGAGGGATTGGTGGCGCGACTGGTTCAGGTGGGAGTCCGCACCTTCACTTCGCATCAGCGGGAGCAGGCCGGCCGCTTCGGCGTCGAGGCCATCGAAATGCGGGACTGGCAGCTCGACGCCCTGGTCGCGGAGCATCCGGTCTATCTGACGCTCGACCTCGACGTGCTCGATCCGGCCTTCGCGCCAGGCGTGTCCCATCACGAACCGGGGGGCATGTCGGTGCGAGACGTCCTGGGGGTGATTCACCGGTTGCGCGGCAAGCTCGTCGGCGCCGACATCGTCGAGTACAACCCCCGCCGCGATCTCAACGGCGTGACGGCCATGGTGGCGGCCAAGTGCCTCAAGGAGCTTCTCGCCGGTCTCCTGGATGGACCGGGGGGCCCGGCCGAAGCCGGGCGGTCCTAGAAGCCGGCAACCACGCCGAGGGACAGTTGGATCCTGAGGGTCGCCGATCGTTCGAATTCCACCGGCAGTTCGCCCTCCTCGAACACCGACGGCAGGGCCAGGCCCTCCAGCCGCACGATTCCGCCGACGCGGTCCCCGAACCACACTGGCCAGGCAACGCCAAAGACGGCGCCCACCCGGGTGCGGTCGGGCTGGCCGGTGAGCCGCCAGGTGCCCACGACGGGACCGGCCACGAGGAGCAAACTGGCATCATGCCCCAGCCGGGTGGCCTCGAACTGCACCACCGGCGCTATTTCGAGGTACCGGAACGAGGTGGTCCGGTCTACCAGCCGCAGGTCCGGACCATCCAGCACCAGATCGGCGCGCCCATACCAGGCCATGAGACCGGCGCCCCAACGCCCCAGCCGGCGCGCCACGGAGGTGCCCACCCTGAAGGGGCCGTCGGGACCGAGGGTCACACCGCCTCCCGCCGCGGTGTCCCGCGCACTGCCCCATGCCAGGCCGTGGCCGACGGTCAGGCTCACGACCCAGGGACGGTCCTGGGCGCTGAGGCCGTGGGCGCCGGCCTGCGACAGGCAGGTGGCCAGGATGAACTGGCTGGCGAACAACCGGGGCAGGAAGGCGGTCATGGGATCCTCTCAGCGCATCTGCAGGTTGAGCCAGCCGTTGACCTGGTTGGCCTCGTTGAGCACGACCCAGTTGCCGTTGGGATGGCTGCGGCCTGCCACGGTGTCGGCGACGGCGATGCCGATGGGGTCGTCCTTGGTGGTGATGACGTTGCCGATGGCCGCCAGGAGATCGGCGCCGGTCCGGGCGGCTTGCAGCAGTCGCCCCACCGCATCGATGTCGATCTTCACGTCCTTGGCAGCGGCGAACTCGTTATAGGTGCGTTTCAGGACGTCGATCATTTCCCGGAACCGGTTGCCGTCGCTGGTGATGCGGCAGGCGTCGGTGTCGTCCTCGAGGGCGAACACGACGTAGGCCCGTCCCGGGTACGCCGCCTCGAAGGCGTCCATCTGCTCGTAGCTGAACATCTTGGCCCGGCCGTCCCAACTGAGGTCGTTCATGTCCCAGAAGTAGCCGGGGGGGGCGTGCTCGCCGATGCACTGGTAGCTGGTCATGGTCGTGGTGTCCGACTGGCTCAGGGGGCCGAGGATGTGCAGCTCAAACTCGGGCTTGCCCTTCAACCAACCCTCAAAGTCGTCCACGAACTCGGCGTGGGTCAGCGTCAGCGAGCCGGTCGAGTAGGTCGGCGGGTCCTCGGCCTCGCCGCCGCCGCTGCCCCACGGTTGGACGCACTCTTCCGTCATGCACTCGGCGCTTGGCAACCGGGCGATGGCAGACTCCCGGGGCACCAGTGCCAGCACCGGCACGGCGGGAGGGCGGTCCGGGTCCAGGCGGAAGCGCCGCCCGTGGGTGTCGAAGGCTATCGGTACGTCGTCGTCGTCCATGGCGGTCGCGACGAGGAGATCGGGGCCGCCGTCCCAGGCTGCCCGGTGGGCTTCGACGGGGAAGTACAGCTCGGCGGCCGGGCTCCGGTCGGCCAGCGCCACGATGGCGTTCCCGTCCGTGGTCGACGGGAGGGCGGGGAGCGCCGCCTGCAGGAAGGTGTCGGCGTGGAGCTTCCGTTCACGCCAGGGCGACCGGGCCATGTCGTCGCCGAGGCGTGCGCGGAAGGCCGGGTCGGCCAGGGCCAGGGCCACCTCGCGGGCCATCGTCTCGAAGGCGGCCCGGGCGTCGTTCGCCGGCGCCGGTCCCGGGTCGGGTTCCGGCACGGGCACCGGTTCGGACGGCGGATCGGGGGCGGTCGGTGGGGTGGCCCGTTCGGAACAGGCCAGCGCCAGGACCAGGGTGGTGAGGGGAATGAACCTGCGGAACATGGCGACCTCCTTGGGTGCGCTGGGCGCCGGTGCGCGGCGCCGGGTGGTGAAGGCGCACCCAAGGTGGAAACGCCGTCATCCGTTCCCGGTATCGGAAGAGTCCGGGCCGGGATGAATCGACGCTGGGGGAGTTCTTGGAGGGTTTGCAGCAGCCGTGTGAAGACCGGTCGCGGCGGGGCCCGGAATGATCTCCTGCCTGGGAACACAACAGCACCACAGGAGCCTGACGTCGACCTCCCCACCGTGCAGTCAACGACCTTCGTCTCTCTCGTTCGGTCGGTGGTGGCCGGACGCCCGCAGGGCGGCGACGCCCGGACGGAAAGGTTACTTTGCGACATGCTCAAGGCCATCCGCTCGTATTTCGAATCGCAGATCGCTCCGGAGAACGAGGCCGACGCCCAGGATCAGGCGGACGCCGAGCGCCACCGCGCGCAACTGGCGGCCGCGGCACTCCTGCTGGAGCTGGCCCACGCCGACGATGAGTTTTCATCGGAAGAGCGGAGCTACATCGAGGGAGCGCTGGCGCGGCAGTTCGACCTGGACGAGGACGAGGTGGCGGAGCTGATCCGTCTGGCCGGCGAGGAGCGGCACGCCTCGGTCGACCACTTCCAGTTCACGTCGCTCATCGCCGAGCGGTTCGATCTGGGGCAGAAGGTCGTGCTGGCCGAGATCATGTGGGGTCTGGTGGCCGCGGACGGGAGGATTGCCGGGCACGAAGCCTACCTGGTGCGCAAGATCTCCAATCTGCTGGACCTGGAACCGGGCTACCTGAACGCGGCCCGCAAGCGGGCCATGGACGGCGAGCCGGGCGCCGGCTAGCTCCCTGGCGTGTGCTCGGCGGATGGCCGGGCGTCACCCAACGCAACACTCCAACCGAGGCTTTGCATGCGGTTACGTCCTGTCGTCCTGGTCTTTGCGGCCCTCGTGGCAGCCTGCTCCCGCCAACCCGCCATGGAAATGGCTCCGGGAGCCGCCGAGCACACCCCCGGGCGTTTCGTGTGGTACGACCTGGTCACCAACGACGTCGAGGCGGCGCGGGGCTTCTACGGCGAACTCTTCGGCTGGGACTTCGAAGAACTCCAGGGGCAGGCACACCGCTTCGTGCTCATCCGCCTCGATGGCGTGCCCATCGGTGGCATGCTGGAACTGGAACGCGACAACC
>JBDHIK010000159.1:0-4938 GCA_039587475.1 Gemmatimonadota bacterium
GTGGGGGTGCTGCAGGTTGGCGGTGACCTCGATCTCCTTGAGGAACCGCTCGGCCCCGATCATCGCCGCGAGTTCGGGTTTCAGGACCTTGAGCGCCACCTTGCGGTTGTGCTTTGTGTCGTGGGCCAGGTACACCGTGGCCATGCCACCCTCACCGAGTTCGGACTCGATGACGTAGCGGTCGGCCAGCGCGGTACGGAGTTCTTCGGTGACGTTCTGCACGAGCGCTGCTACCCTCCAGCTTCCATCTTGGCCCGCAACTCTTCGAACCAGTGGTCGATGAGGACCACGAGGGTCTCGGTCTCACCGGCCCCGAGACCCACGGTTCGCGACGTGAGAAATCGCTGGTCGTCGGAGCTTAGATCCCAGGAACGATAATTTCTGTTGCGCCAGAAGTTGCTGCTCCCTTCGAACAGCACAGTGGCCTGCCCGAATGAAAAGGTCGCCCCGATCTCGACCGGCACTGCCACGAGGTCCCCCGACCCATCGACATAGAACAGCTCCGTCCCCGAATGGGCCCATTGCACCTCGGTCCCACCGGCCCTCGAAACCTGCCATTGCCCGTCGTCCGTATCGGGGAACGGACGGACGTACACTTCGTCATTACCGGTCACGCCCGAAATGTAGGCCATCCAGCGACCGTCGGGCGATATCGTGGCGCCGAATTCCTGGAACTCGGTCACGACCAAGGGCCGGGGAGTACTGTCGATGCCCGGACGGATGGCGTAGATATCCGCGTTTAATTGCGTGAATTCGAGCGTGGTGTAGGTCAACCACTCCCCATCGGGTGACCACGCCGCTTCAAAGATGTCGAGTTCGGCCTCATGAAGAAGCCGGGCAGAGCCGCTCCCATCTGCTCGTTGCTGCCACACGGCCGAACGTCCGCCGCGATCGGAAACATAGACAAGATCACGACCACCTGGAGCCCAGACCGGATGCGCGTTGTTTTCGCCCTCGAACGTCAGCCGGGAAAACGGCCCGTTCGGCAAGCGCTTGACCCAAATGTCGCTCGTACCGTCGAGCTCGGCGGTGGCGACGAACTGGCCATCGGGTGAGACGGCCAACCCGAATCCATTACCACGCTGGATGGTCCACTCGGAGTCGACAGGTTCCACCGAGCCGTCCCGGCGGTCGACCCACAGCGGCTGGCCGGTCTGGTTGGACGCGCTGGTAGTCGTGCCCGGCACGTACGCGACCGATCCCATCCGAGAGAAGGCCAGATCGGCGGCACCGAATGCCCGGGTGCGGATACCCCCGAAGAACGACACCGGGTCGCCGACGAGCTCCAGCGCGCCGAGGTCGAACGGGACCGCCGTCACCACGCCGTCGTACCGCAGCACGGCCACATGTCCCGTCGGCAGGTAGCGGGCCAGGAGGCCCGGCATGAGCTGGCGCCGCTCTCCGGTTTCGAGATCCAGCACCATGATAACGTAGCCAGCGGGTCCGACCGACCCCGAGCGCGAGCGATAGAGGAGTCCCCTGCCACCCGGCAATGGTTCCGGGTTGGAGTGACCGGTCTCGTTGATGGTGGTATCGAGTGGCACGAGGAGCTCCAGGGGGCCTCCACCCGCTGGGATGCGGCCGATGCCGCTGAAGGTGTCGGTGTAGATCCAGCCGTCGTCACTCCAGGCGCCATAGCCACCCAGGACACCACTGTCCGCCATCGTGAGCGGTGGGCCGCCCCCCACGGGAACGGTGTGCAATGCCCACCCCGGGCTCGCGGTGTGATACCCCAAGTGCCGGCCGTCGGGGGAAAAAAATGGGTTGGCGGCCCCGTCGGTGCCCTGGAGTGGCATGGCCTCCAGCTGATCACGCCGCCGAACCATCAACCGGCCGCTGCCCTCGGCGCCACCCACGTAAACCATCGTCTGACCGTCAGGAGACAGGGCCAGACGCACACCGACCCCTTCCACCATCTCCTGCCCTTCCATGAAGGTGGTCAGGGAACGCACCACCGGCGCGGTTGGCTCCGCGCGAAACCGGTCCATGACGGTGAAGACGGCCAACACCATCGTGGTCGCACCCAGTGCCAGGGCGGCGATCTTCCAGCGTCCGGGGCTGGGGGCCATGACCAGTGGCCCCGCTGCGGTGGCCGACGACGTGATCCCTGCGAAATCGGCATTGCTCAGCGCCTCGGCGAACTGCGCCGCCGAGCCGAAGCGATCGGCCGGGAGCTTGGCCAGGGCCTTGTCGACCGACGCCGCCACGTTGGCCGGCACCGTGTCACGAGCCGCCGTCACCGGTGGGGCATGCTCGGTGATCACCTTGGCCACGATCGCCTGCGCCGTCGACCCCATGTAGGGCGGGTCTCCGGTCAGCATTTCATAGAGCATCGCCCCGACCGAGTACACGTCCGAGCGCGCGTCGAGTTCCCGGTCCCCCATGGCCTGCTCGGGGCTCATGTACTGCGGCGTCCCGATCGACAGCCCCGTCTCCGTCAACCGCGTCCCGCCCGCCTGGCTCACCGCCAGGGCGATGCCGAAGTCCGCCACCTGGGGCTGGCCCTCCACCAGCAGCACGTTCTCCGGCTTGATGTCACGGTGGATGACCCCCTGGCGGTGGGCGTAGTCCAGCGCCCCGGCGATGGCCCG
This sequence comes from Gemmatimonadota bacterium, assembly GCA_039587475.1. Classification (GTDB taxonomy): domain Bacteria; phylum Gemmatimonadota; class Gemmatimonadetes; order Gemmatimonadales; family GWC2-71-9; genus N074bin45. The sequence continues at coordinate 2,592 of JBDHIK010000159.1, forward strand.
GGTCAGGCCCACCGCGTCGTCGATGGCGAACTGCTTCTCCCGGTCCAGCTTGGCCCGGAGCGTCTCGCCCTCGACGTAGGGCATGACGTAGTAGAGAAACCCCTCGGCGGTTCCCGAGTCGTGCAGCGGAAGGATGTGGGGGTGCTGCAGGTTGGCGGTGACTTCGATCTCTTTCAAGAACCGCTCGGCCCCGATCATCGCCGCCAGCTCGGGCTTCAAGACCTTGAGCGCCACCTTGCGGTTGTGCTTGGTGTCGTGGGCCAGGTAGACGGTGGCCATGCCGCCCTCACCGAGTTCGGACTCGATGACGTAGCGGTCGGCCAGGGCGGTCTTCAGTTCTTCGGTGACGTTCTGCATCTATGCCTTCGGCGTGGACTGTGGACTGGATAGGACCGACCCGGCAATTTGTCTTCCGTTCTTACCAACGTCTTACACGAGGACCTACCTCTCGTATGGCTCGGGGCGCCGGTCATTCCGTCCCGACCAGGTCTTGCAGTTCGGCCAGCCAGTGCTCGGCCAGGATCAGGTCGGGTACGTCCGACTGGTCGGCGGCCTGCAGTTGGCGCGCCATGACGAAGCGCTGATCGTCCGCCGTGACGTCGTAGTACCGGTGGACGACGGCCCGGTGGTAGCTGGTGCCCAGGGGGAACAGCGTCTCCTCTCCGGTAACCTGAAAGGTCGGGTCGGTCGACACCTGGGCCGCCATCATGTTGCGGTCCTCGCTGACGTAGAACAACTCGCGGCCGCTGTGGGCCCAGAGCGGCTCCCGCCCCCCGTTCTTGGACACCTGGACGCGGCTGGCGCCCGCTGCAGGAAATGGCCGCACGTAGATTTCCGGCCGGCCCGACTCGTCGGAGACGTAGGCCATCCAGCGGCCGTCGGGCGACAGGGTGGGACCCGTCTCGTCGAACGACCCCGACAGCAGGGTCGTGGTGGCGCTGTCCCCTCCGGTAACCAATTGGATGTCCCTGTCGCCGGTGTTCCCTCCCGTCCGAACGGCCACGATCTCTCCGTCCGGGGATTGAATGATTTCGAAGATCTCGGGCGAAAGGTCCAGGAGCAGGCGCGCCTCGGCGCTTCCGTCGGCGCGCTTCTCCCAGACATCGAACCCCCCATCACCGCGATTGGAGATGAAACGGAGCCGCGAACCGTCCGGCGTCCATACGGCACGACGGTTGGAGCCTCCCTCAAAGGTGAGTCGAGTCAGCGGACCCCGGTCGAGCTGCTTGATCCACAGATGGATGCCATCGCCGGAGATGGACATGGCCAGCCTGCTGCCGTCGGGCGAGAGGCTCACCCCCGCCTGGGCGCCCGCTCGAAAGGTCCAGTCGGGATCGACCGGCTCGACGCCACCGCGCCGGTCGACCCACACCATCTCTCCGTTCTCCCGCTGTGCTTCGCCGCCCTTCAGGTAGAGCAGCGTGCCGTCCCGGCCCAGCTGCGCCTCGGCCAGCTGCCAGCTCGTAGTACGGATCCCGTCCATCACCCGGAACCCGGCCCCGGTCAGGGACAGAGACTCGAGGTCGAGCGGCGCGGCGAACATGCCGCCGTCGCGGCGGACGTAGACCAGGTGCCCAGTGGGCGCATACCAGGCGGCTCCCGCTTCCTCGACCAGAAGGGTGGGCTCTCCGGTCGCCAGATCGAAGGCATAGACCTCGCTCTCATCACAATTTGGACTGCAGCCGACGAACAGCACCCCGCGGCCATCAGGCAATGGCTGAATACGTCCAACGGTTCCTCGCCCGGCAAAGCGAGTTGAGTCATTGACTTCCAACAACCGGACGACCTCCCCCCCATTTTCACTGACCCGCATGAGGTCCCAGCGGTGGTTGAACACGATGGTGCCGTCGTCCAGCCAGGCTCCGCCTCGCGACACGCCGACGGCGGAGTCGGCCAAGGTGATGGGGGAGCCACCACGCGGTGAGACCTTCTTCAAGGCATCGTCAGCGAAGAAGGCAACCCAGGATCCGTCCGGCGCATAGAATGGCGACCGGGGGTCGAGCGTGCCGGCGATGGGAGCGCCCCGTTCCTGGCCGCGTTCCTTGAGCCACAGCTGCTCCTGCCCCCCTACCGTGTCCCCATAGACGATGGCCGAGCCGTCGGGGGCCAGGGCCACACCGTAGGCCACCGCACCGACCCCTCGCACATCGCTCATGAGCTGGATGCGCTGGCGCGTGACGACAGGCGCCGGTGCGGCCGGCCTCGTCACCAATGATCCGACGAACAGGAGCGTCATCACGACCGCCGCACCGATGGCAAGAACCGTCGCGCGGTTGACCGTTGCCCCCGGCATGGCCGCCCCGGACTGGACGGTGAGCCCGGTGAAGCCAGGCGTCACGAGGGCCTC
>JBDHIK010000037.1:0-24209 GCA_039587475.1 Gemmatimonadota bacterium
AGGACTGAGTCCTCCCGGGCGTGCGAAAGGCCGCGCTGCCTTTCGGCACGCGCGGCCTGAGCACGCCCGGGAGGACTCGAACCTCCAACCCCCGGCTTAGAAGGCCGGTGCTCTATCCGGTTGAGCTACGGGCGCATCCGACCCGACCAATCTCTCGCCCCGACCGTCACTCGGGCAAGTCCGGCCTGCCCCTCACGCTGGAACCCGCCGCCCCTCCCTGCGTAAGGACGTGAGACCCCGAACCCCACGAGGCTTCGATGCTCCGCATCACCACGCTGGTCCTCGCGTCCCTGGTCCTCCAAGCGTCCCCGGCCCCCGCGCCACCGCCCGAGGACGGCGCCGCCCTGATCAGGGACATGCGGGCCCGCTACGACGGTCAGTGGTACCGGACCCTCACCTTCGTCCAGACCACGACCTTCGCCAACGGCCAGTCGCAGCGCTGGTACGAAGCCATCGCGTTGCCCGGGCGGCTCCGCATCGACATCGCGCCGGTCGAGAACCGCAACGTCATCCTGTTCCGCAGCGACTCGCTGTACCAGTTCCAGAGCGGCGCCCTGGCAGGCGTGGTCGCGCAACCACACTCGTTGCTGATCCTCGGCTTCGACGTGTACCACAGCCCCGCCGAGGAGACCATCGCCAAGCTCGAGGGGCTGGGGTTCGATCTGGCCGTGATCCGCGAGGACGTGTGGCAGGACCGGCCGGTCTGGGTGGTCGGAGCGACCGAGGGCGATACGACCACGGCGCAGTTCTGGATCGACCAGGAACACCTCTACTTCGTGCGCATGATCCGCCCCGCCGACCAGAACCCGGCCGTGACGACCGAGGTGCTGTTCGACCGCTACCGGCGACTGGGCGACGGCTGGATCGCGCCGGAGGTGACCTTCTTCAGCAACGGCCAGCGTGTCCTGCACGAGGTCTACGAAGACATCCGGGCCGACGTGGAGCTCCCGGACGACCTGTTCACCCCGGATCCGCTGGCGGCGCCGGCCTGGATTGACGGGGAATGAACTCGGGGGCGCCGGGCGGCGCCCCGCTACTTCTTCCGCGGTGGCGTGGCGACCAGGATGGGAACACCGGCTCGCTGCACCACCCGTGACGTGACGCTGCCCATCAGCACGCTCTTCACGCCCCCACCGTGGCTGCTCATGGCGATGAGGTCTGCCCCCCGGTCCTCGGCCACCTGGAGGATGCCGGCGGTGGGGCTCTCGCTGCTGATGGTGTCGGCATCCGCTTCCAGACCGGCATCGGTGAAGCGGGACACGATACCCTCCAGATAGGGACGGGCCGCGGCCACCTGTTCGTCCACCAGGTTGGCGACGGCCTCGGGGCTCAACTGCGGCGGGATGCCGCTGTACGGGAGCGGCCCGCCGATGACCTGCAGCACGGTCACCTTGGCGCCGAATAGCGTCGCCACCTCGAGTGTGGTCTCGACGACCGCCTCCGACGCCGGGGAGGTGTCGAGTGGCAGGAGAATGTGATCGAATGCCCCGTCCCACGCGTCGCTCCCCTCCTCCCGGGGCTTGATCAGCAGGCTCGGCAGGTCGACCTGCCACACCAGTTGCTCCGCGACGCTGCCGAGCCACAGGCGTCGGATGGCGCCCCGGCCGTGCGTCGACAGCACGACCAGGTCGACACGACGCGCCTGCGAGTGCATGGCCAGGGCCGCGGCCACCGGTCGATTCAACAGGGAGTCGGTGAAGCCCCGTTTGACGGCGTGTTCCTCGAACGCGGATGACCCCGGTGCCCCGATGAGATCCCCGGTCACCGGCGCCGTCGTCTTGCCCTTGGTCGTCTCGATGAGGGAGGTGAGGTATGCCTCCTCCCCTTCCCTCGCCTGTTCTTCCAGCGTTCCACCGGACGGAGCAGCCGCCCATGTCGGCATCGGCTCGTGCACCAGGGTCAGGTGAAGCTCAGCCCCTGATCGCTCGGCGATGCCCCGGGCGTAGTCGACCGCGTGCTCCGAGAAGGACGAACCGTCGACCGCGACCATGATCTTCTTCAGCACAGGGGCTCCTCTGCGAGGGTCGTCCGCGCGGTGCAGGTCCGTGCGCGTCGGGTCAGGGCAGCTGCTGCCGCGGAATGGTGAGCGTGTACGTCATCGTGGTGCCGTTGCCGACCTCCTGCTCCGACAGCGTCACCTCGTTGCCCAGCCCGTCGTCTCCGGTGACCGAGATGGTCAGCGTCCCCGTCGTCGCGGGGCCACCGGCTTCGAGTTCCACCGTATCGCCGTTGTTCATCTGGATCTGGGTGCTCCACGTCTTGGGCGGCACCAGGATATCGATCCGGCGGCCGAGGCCGTTGTCGTACGACACGTAGTCGAAGAAGGCGTCACCGGTCGCCACCGCGGCATAGGTGATCACGTAGGTTCGAGCGGGTGGCGGCGGTGGTGGCTCTGGTTCGGTGGAGCACGACAGGGTCCCTGCGGCCAGCAACAGGCCTCCCGCCAGGGCACGACGAATGGTTCGCATGGGGGTGCTCGGCATCACGGTCTCCAGCCTTCCAGGGTCCGGCCTGAGTGACGAGTCAGCCCTCTCGGGCACCACGTCCTGCCTCAATGGTGCAGGGACCATGGGGGCCGGCGCAAGGCCCTCGTGGTCGGCACGCGGCCCCTGGAGATCCCACAAGCACGGCGTCAAACGCCGAGGGCCGCCTGGGCCCGGGCCATGGCCTCGGGTCGCACATAGAGTACGTACCCGAAGCCGCCGCGCCCATCCGTGACCCCGCTCGAGGCGAACACCTCCACCCCGGCATCTGTCAGGCGGCCGTGGATGCCCGCCAGGGCCCCCAGCTCATCGTCGCCCTGGACCAGCAACGCCGGATGCGGTCCGTCCAGAGTCTGGTTGCCCCTGGCCGCTTCGTCGGCCAGCTGGGGCCCATCCTCGGGAAAGATGGTGAGTTGGGTCCGTTGCGGCCCAAGAGGAACCGCGGCGAATGCAAGCAGATTGACGCCACGCTCGGCCAGCGACGTCAGGATACCGGCTCCCCGTGCCTGCTCGTCGGGAACCGTGAGGTAGTAGTAATCGACGGTGCGGATACGATAGGTCATGGCCCAGCCCAGCCGGAGGAGGATGTCCGTAATCTAGGCCCATGCCGCGGCCCGCCAAAGCACCCGAGCGCTTCCCTGAGGACACTTTCCAGCGGACTTCACCGAAACGTCATCCTGAACCGGCTAGCCTACTGGTGGACAACAAGGTTCTGCGCGGTATCGTAGCCGAAAGGCGTCACGAAGAAGTGCCCTCGACGCCAGGGCGCCGCAGGGTTCGAGGTCCCGATTCCATATCACCACAGGAGGTGACCCATGCGTTCTCTCACCCGTGCATTTCTCTTGCCGGCAGCGCTCGCCGGGGGGGTGGCCCTCGTGGCCGGATGTGAGACGGACCTGCCGACGGCCGGCCCCGCCGGCACCGACTTCGCCACCCTTGACGCGCCGGTGGCGTCGGTGGCCCTGACCCCACACGTCGTCCGGGAAGAGGCGTTCCAGGTCTGCAAGACCTACGTGGGCACGCCGGGTCCCACCGTGACCTTCGACGTCACCGTCGATGCCGGCAACGACGGCACCATCGACCACACGTTTGCCTTCGACCTGGCGGACGGCCAGTGTGAGGACATCTGGGGCAAGGGTGGGGCCGTGGCCGATCTGGTGACGGTCACCGAGCAGGCGCCAGCCGGATACGTGTCGTCCTTCGAGCGGATCACGTCCGACGGCGGCGTCGTGACCAGTGACGGTGAAGTGGCCGGCGTGGCCACGTCCGGGCTGGTCGCCGGCGTCAAGGGCGTCCTGGTCGAGTACTACAACACCTCGCCCCCTGTAGAGGGCATCGGCCGCATGACCGGCGGCGGGTTCCAGGTGCGCATGGCCGATGGCGTTCGCATCACGCGGGGGTTCACCATCCACTGCGACATCACCCTGTCCAACAACGTCCAGATCAACTGGAAGGGTGGCAACAAGTGGCACATCATCAAGCCGCTCACGATGGCGACGTGCATCGATGACCCGGCCGTCGAACCGGCGCCACCGCCGGCACCGTTCGACACCTTCATCGGTGAAGGCGTCGGCAAGTTGAATGGCGTCGACGGGTCCATCGTGCGCTTCACGTTCGTCGACGCCGGTGAGCCCGGCGGCGGCAACGACAAGGCCGGCATCAAGATCTGGGCCCCCGGCGCGGATCCCAATGTCGATACACCGGTGCTGGACGTGCCGTTCGACTTCCTGACGAATGGCAACATCCAGGCCCACTTCGACCAACCGCACTCCTAGCGATTCGCCAGGATGCCAGCAGGCCCCTCGGGACAGCCGTCCCGGGGGGCCTCGTCGTACCGCCTCCGCTCGGACGCCTAGCGAGGTGCCAGGCCGTTCATGACCGGGAGCCGCATGGTGCTCACCACACCGGCATGGTCGGACGGCCACAGGCCGGACGCCGTGCGGTCGGCCTGTTCGTCGCCGATCACTTCGGTCCGGCTCGGCCCCACGATGGACCGGGGCAGGATCCCGAAATCGTTCCGCACCAGGATCAGGTCGATGCGTTCGACCAAGGTTGGACTGGCATTGCGCAAGTCCGCGTCCTGACAACAAGTGTACCCGGGCTCGTCGCCCCGGGGGTCTCGGGGCACCCGGTGACTCCAGGCATCGCCAAACCCCGCTGCGGACAGCTGCCGGTAGGGCGCCGCCGGGTCCTGGTCGGCGGGGCCGGAGTTGAGGTCTCCCATAAGGATCACCGGCAGCTCCTCACCGGCCAACGCGGCCACCAACTCCGCGGCCTGCGCCTGCTGGACCTGCACCGCCGGCTGCCTGGGCTCGAAATGCGTGTTGACGATCCGGTAGGCCTTCCCTCCCACGGTCACGTCCGCGGCGGTGTAGCCCCGCAGGATGTCCAGGGTGGTGGGACCGAACGGAACCGTCAGTTTGGTCTGGTAGACGACCGCCGCGGGGTTGGCGACCTGGAGGCCGCCCCGCACCAGCAGGACGTCGGAGTCCACCAGACCCACCCCCCCACCCCCGAGCGGGAGCATGAGTTGGGTCAGCGTCTCCTGGGCCACGACGACGTAGTCCAGGCCCCGGGCCCCCAGTTGGGCCATGAGGATCTGCAGGAAGTCCACCGTCATGTCGGGCACGCTGGGGACGCCCTGGGTGCTGATGACGTACACCTCCTGCAGGCCCACGACGTCGGGCTCGGCCGCGGCGATCTGATCCGCGATGGCGCCCGACCGCTCCCCGAAGTCGGTGGAGATGAACGTCGCCAGCGCCTCCTGGACCCGCTGATCGAATTCACCGGGCGGGGCGGCGATGACGCGATCCACGTCGGTACCGATATAGAGGTTGTAGCTCATGGCGCGGATGGGCCCGGCACGGTGCAAGAGCCCAGTCCCCAACCATTCCTCCAGATCGGCGGGAACCGCCATCACATCGGACTCCGGTGTGGCACTCCCTGCCCCGGTCCCCGCCGCGGGCCCTGCCGGGTTCGACGCGTCGCAGGCGGCGAAGAGTGCCAGGGTGACGAGTAGGGCGAGTAGTCTCTTCATGATGCCTCCTCCGTTTGTGGGCCGCCGCCCGGTCAGCGGGTCGCCCAGTCCCTGTGATACCAGAGAACGTTCGGTCGATTCTCCCGATCTGGGAAGGGCTGGCGGTGGGGACAGGTCCGATGCCTCGTCCGGTCTCGGTGTCGATGAGGATGGCGCCTCCGGGTCAAGGGATCGTCAAGGCGATTGACCAGGCCCCGCGACCGGCGGCATACTTCCCGCTCGCCGCACGCTGCGGCGAGGGACCCCTACCTCCAGGACACCCATGCGGACCAGCAGCATCGCGTTCGGCATCACCATGACGGCCCTTGCCGTCGTCATCACCCTCCGGGCTACCCGGAGTCCCGGCAGCGACGGCGGGGGCGGGGACGGCGAGACCGGTTGGCCCCTGGGACCGCCCGACCTGGTCGTGGGGCTCGAGGAGCCCCTGACCTTCGGTCCTCATGATCGTGACGCTTTTCGCAATCTGGTCGTTGCCACGGGACTGACGGGCCGCCGTTACGTTCGGGCCGTCGACATCCGGCCGGGCGATCCAGGCGTGGTTCACCATGCGGTGATCAAGCTGGACGGGACCGGGGACTCGAGGCGCCGTGCAGAGGGGGATCCGGGCCCAGGGTTCGCCGGCATGGACATGGGCCTCTCCACACCACCGGAGGGGCATTTCCTGGTCTGGACCCCTGGCATGGAACCGCACCCCGGCGACGACGGGAGCGCCTGGCCCCTCGACCCCGGGACCGACCTGGTGCTGCAGTTGCACCTGCCGGCCAGGGAGAGTGCCGTCGTGCTGTCCCCCACCATCGGGCTGTACTTCAGCGAGTCGCCGCCGACGGAGATTCTGGGGCAGATCTTTCTGAACAGCACCCGTATCGACATCGCCCCGGGCGACAGCGCCTACGTCGTGGAAGATGAGTTCACGGTCCCGGTGGACGTCGCGCTTCGCAGCGCCTTTCCGCACGCCCACTACCTGGCGCGCACCGTGCACGTCACGGCGGCGTTGCCCGACGGTTCGGTGGATTCGCTCCTCACCATCGACGACTGGCACTTCGGTCGCCAACTGGAGTACCGCTTCCCCCAGACCAGGTCGATTCCCGCCGGAAGCCGCATCCGCATGCGATTTCGCTACGACAACTCGGCCGACAATCCCAATAACCCCAGTCGCCCGCCCCAGCGGGTCCGGCTCGGCATGGAGTCCACGGACGAGATGGCATCGCTTCGGCTGCAGGTGCGCCTGACGTCCGAGCTGGATCGCTTGCGGCTGGCGGAGGCCCAGGCACGCCATGCCATGGTGGAATCCCCAGATCACCCGGAACTCAACTACGAGCTGGGGACCAGTCTGCTCAATCAGGGGCGCGTGGAGGAGGCGCTGCCCTATCTGCTCCGTGCCACCGCGCAATGGCCGACCTACCCCTGGGCGTGGAACAACCTGGGCGTGGCCCAGGCCCAGTCCGGGGACCTCGAAGCCGCCATGGAGTCGTGGGACCGAGTCCTGGCCCTGGATCCGGACCATATCGAGGTGTACAACAACCTCGGCAACGCCGCGCTCGAGATGGACGACCCGACGACCGCGGTACGCCATTTTCGGCAGGCCGTTGCGCGGTCACCAGGCAGCGGCACCATGCGCCGCAATCTGGCCATTGCCCTGATCCGCTCCGGGGACTTGGCGGGGGGCATCGGTGCCCTGGAAGAAGCCATCAGGCTCAAGCCCGACCAATCATCCTGGCGGCAGGAGCTCAGCAGTCTTCGGGAGCAGGCCAGCGCCCCCTGACCGGTGCCGGTCAGATGACGCGGTCGCTGCCGCCGTCCACCGGGATCTGAGCGCCGGTCGTTGCGGCGAACTCCTCACCGCAGAGCGCCATGACGGTACGCGCCACCTGTGCGGCGCTGATCTCCATCCCGAGCAGGTTGCGGCGCCGGTAGTCCTCGACCGATACGCCATACCGCGCCGCGCGATCCGCGATGATCTCTTCGGTCCACAGTCCGGTGTCGAACACGGCGTCGGGGTGCACCATGTTGACGCGAACGCCGTCAGACGCCCACTCCAGGGCGGTGACCCTGGCGAGCTGGGTGACGGCCGCTTTCGAGGCGGAGTAGGCCGGGGCGCCCGGACCGGGCGCGGGAACGTTCTTCGAGGCGATGACCACCACCCGCCCGGCGACCGGAGAGCGCACCATCAACGGGTGCAGCATGGTGAGTAGCGAAGCCACGGCGTCCACGTTGAGCGCCATCACCCGGCGCCACTCCTCGGCGGTAATCTCAGCCACCGGCTGGGCCGCGCCGAACATGCCGGCGGCGATCACCGCGATGTCGACACCGCCATAGCGCTCGACCCCGGCGCGCAGCGCCACTTGCAACTGGCCGGGATCGGTCACGTCGGCCTGGACACCGAGCCAGCCATCGCCCGCGAAGGCATCCACCACGGAGGGTGACACGTCGATGCCGGTGACGCAGGCACCCCGATCCAGCAACGCGGCGGCACAGGCATGACCGATGCCCGAGGCGGCGCCCGTCACCAGCGCCACCTGGCCGCCGAACTCGGCGGGTGATCCGGCACGCCGCAGTTTGGCCTGCTCCAGATCCCAGTACTCGACGTCGAACAGGTCGTGTTCCGCCAGGGCCCGGTAGCCGCCGAGGTGGTCCTCGGAGCGCTCGAGGACGGGGATGGTGTGGTGGTAGATGTCGGCCGCGATGGCCGCGTCCCGGGCCGTCGGTCCCGCGGTCAACATGCCCCAGTCGGGATCGAGAACGATGCGGGGGGCCGGGTCCAGCGGGGTGATGGCTTCGTGGGCCCGGCCCAGGTGGCGGCCGACGTAGTCCCGGTACGCCTCGGCGTAGCCGTCCACGTCGCGGCCGACGAGCGGGACGCGCTTGGTGCGAATCACGTGGTCCGGCGTCAGCGGGCCCCGCTGAGAGAGGTCGTCCAGGTCGGTGCGGGCCACGAATCGGGCGACGTCCGGGTCGGCATGGCGCCGCACCACCATCGGTCTCCCTGCCGTGCGCGACAGCGCGCGGCGCAGGCCGGCGAGGTCCTGGAGAAGTGGCTCTTCCAGCGGAGGTCCCTGGTCGCGTGACGGTGGGGCGTTCCGGTCGAGCCACGCTTCCGCTTTGCCGATCAGATCCACGTGCCGGCGATAGGCCTCCCGCGAGTCGTCTGCAAAGGTGAACAACCCGTGGTTCAGCAAAACCATGCCCAGGGTGCCGTCGTGCACCTGCTCCGGCCAGGCGTCGCGCACCACCGTGGCGAGATCGAACCCCGGCATCACGTAGGGCACCACCACCACGCTGTCCCCGTACACGTCCCGCACCACGTCCTCGCCGTTGGCCAAGTTGGTGAGGGTGACGATGACGTCGGCGTGGCTATGCTGGACGGCGCGGTGCGGCAGGAAGGCGTGCAGCAGCGTTTCGACCGAAGGGCTCGGCGCCGCCGGGTCCAGCCGGGCGGCGAGCAGTTCCCGCATCATGTCCTCGTCGTTCAATTCCTGGAGTGTCAGGAGGTCGCGGACCCTGTCGAGGCGCAGCGGTGTGAAGCCGGGGGTTTCGATGGTGGCCATGTCCCAGCCGCTGCCCTTGACGAAGAGCGTCTCGACGGTGCCGCCGGTGATGTCGGGCCGGTCGGCCTTGACGGACGAGTTGCCGCCGCCGTGGAGCACGAGGGACGGATCGGCCCCGATCAGGCGCGTGCAGTAGACGCACTCGCCGAGCGGGTCGTCGGTGGGGGCCTCACGGTCACTCCAGGTGTCCTGCATCGGCAGCGCGCTCCCGGAACGGGGGGAGGAGGAGGGATGGGGTGGGCCAAAGATGCGGCCGGCGCCCGCGGGCGGGCAACCGCGGGGGCCGGTGCGGTGGGCGCCCTTCCCCCGTCTGGTCCGGCGGTGCATGATTGCGTGTCAGGGAGAGTCGACCATTTCGCTACGTCCGGGAGGCCCCATGCGCATCGAGCAGTCCCATGCCGTGGCTCTCACCCTGAGTGGCGCGGTGCTGTTGGGGAGCTGTGGTGATGAACCCGTTACTCCGTCGCTGCCGGTCGCATCGGTGGCCTTGAACCTGTCCCTCGACACCCTGGAATACGGCACCACCCGTCAACTGAGCGTCGACATCCGTGACGCCAACAATGCCCCACTCGCTGGGCGTCCCGTGACCTGGGACGTTATTGATCCTGGCGTGGTGATGGTGAATGGCGCAGGGCTCGTTACCGGGGTGGACAACGGCATCGGGCGCGTCACGGCCACCGTCGAGGGGCTGGCCGATACGGCCAGGTTCGTCGTGTGGGTCGGCGTCACCGGTTCCTGGGATGGCTCCGTGACCGCCTTCAACTGTGACTTTGATGCCGGCCTGGAAGAAGCCACCGATGGCACGATCATCGGCACCGGATATCGCGATGCTCCCTGCGGCGTCGATCGGTTTGCCATCGTGGGCGTGCACGGAGTCGGCGGCGTGGTGGACAGCGTGGAGATGACCTGGACGGGGACCGGGTCCACCCTCAACCTGGCAGCCACCTTCGACGGGGTGGACCTGCTGACCGGCGCGGTGGTGAGCGGCGGTGGCTGCACACCGGCCACCTGCCAATTCACCATGGAAAGCTACCTCAAGATCGCCAGGTAGATGGAGCGCCTGACCGTCACGAGGTGACGGGCCCCTCACGTCCAGACGACTTGGCAGGCGTTATGGCGCCGGCGGGAGGAACATCGCCGAGGTCTGGACGCAGGCGTGCTGCGTGGGCCCGGGCCCGAACGGGTTGATGATCATGTTGAGCTGCTGCCCGTTGATCACCCACTGGACCAGGAATGCGGCGCTGGTGGCGGGTTCCACGAAATCGGCGAACCCGTCCCGTCCGGTGAACGTGTAATAGGCCGTCGAGGACCGCAGGTCCCCCGCGGTCAGGTAGCTGACGCTGCCGGTGCCGATGACACCCGTGATTTCCGGGTTTGCGCCCCCGCCGAAGACCACTCCGGTGGTGTTCACCACCTCGACCACCATGGTCAACACGCCGTTGAGTCCGTTGAGGTCGCAGTCGAAGGTGAACTGGGCCCGGTTCGAGACGGCGCCTCCGCCACCAGATGGCGGCTCGGAGTCACCGCAGGCCGCGAGGGGGGCGGCGAGCCCGATGAGAAGTCCCAGAGAGCGGAACGGCGAGGGCAGACGTGACATGATGATCCTCCTTGTGTCATGTCCCGGGGTCAGGCGGTCAACCGTTGAGGAACACCTCGACTATCGCGCTCGGGTCCCGACCCGTCAATAGCCGCCGGGCAGATCCCATGGGGGCACGTGAGAATCATGGCTGATCCGTTCCCCGGACCCGCTGCTCCTGTTTGCTCCGCCAAGAAAGGCCACCGCACAGACACTTGACGGCGACTTGACGAGCGTCGGCCAGGATGCCCTGGACCTTGGCCAGGAGCCGGCATGAACGCACGCGCCGTCGTCAGTGCCCTACTGATACCCGCCTATCTCTCGGCCTGCGTGCAATGGCAGGTCCAGGCCGCTCCACCCCAACAGGTTCTGGCCGGGGACCCAGATCAGGTTCGCATCACGACCACGAATCACCCCTTGGGGCTCGTCCTGGAAGAGCCGCGGATCGAAGGCGATTCCCTCGTTGGTCAGCGATCGGGCCGTTCGCTGGCCGTCGCCCTCGCGGACGTCAAGACCATCGCCGTCCTGGGGAAGGAGGACGCGGGCGAGACCTCCAAGCATGTGGTGATGGGCCTCGGATTGGTGGTGCTGGCGGCACTGGTCGCCGGCATTGCGGCCTCATGCTCGGAGGAGAGCCTCGTTTGTTAGGAAACCTGCTCAGGATGGGTACGGGTGGGTGCGGCGACGGCTGAGACCCGTCGCCCCGACGCAGAAGGCACGCCTACGCCCTGGATATGACCGGATGCCGCGAGAGCAGCGAGCACCGACGGCTGAAGCCCGGCGCCCACCCTGAAGTCGCAGAGACGTCTACGCGGGATGTGACCGGATGCGTGCTTGAGATCCTCGGTCAAGAGGACGGTGGCCACCCCACCCTGACCCAATTCCCGCTCAATCGCCTGGCGCCCGGCCAGGGTCGTTACACCTGGGACATCGGGGCGGCGGCCGAGCCGCTCTCCATGGCTAGTTCAGTTCCACGTCCATCACGAAGATGTCGCTCTCGATTTCCTTGACCGAGAAGAAGATGGTGCCGTCACCTACGGTATATCCAAACGGCAGCACCGTTCGTGTCGGGTCGTCGAAACGCACGACCTCTCGCAGCGGCCCACCGTCTTTCGGGACCGCGTACAGCAGGCGTCCTCCGGGGTTCTCATCAGATGGGCCACCCTGGGCCATGAAATAGACGAACCGACCGTCGGTGGACCAGTCGGGGAACTCGGCCCTCACAAGACCGAGCGCGGGTCCATCGACCAGGAGCCGTTCGTCACCCTGGGTCGTGAGGAGCCAGATCTGCTGGTTGACGGAGCGCGGAGGAGAGGACGTCGTCCCTCCCAGGTGGGTCGCGATCATGGTCCCATCCGGCGACCAGCGAGCAGAAAACCTGTTTCGAGGCTCACGGGTCATGGACGTCGGGGGGCTCCACTCTCCGGCCACCGAATCACGGCTCATCACGAACAGGGTGTTGCTCGTGGCGTCTTGTCTGGTAAAGACGATCCGGAGCCCGTCGGGTGAAAAGGCCGGATGGTAGTCTTCGCTGGGCCCCTCCGTCAGCTGGACTTCGTCCGTCCCGTCCGCGGAGATGAGAAACACATCGCGCGTGCCGTGGCGGTTCGAGTAGAACACGATCTCGCGGCCGTCCGGTGAGAAGTCCGGATGGAAGTCGTCGCCGGGGTCGAGGGTCACCCGAACGGGGTCTCCTCCCTCCGCGGGCATCAGGTAGATGTCCTGGTTCCCGGCCAGGTCGGAGTCGAACGCCAGCCACTCCCCGTCCCGCGACATCCCATGGGTCTCGATCCGCTGATTCGCGACCGTCACCGGCCTGGCCTGTGAAATGGACACGCTGCCGGTGTCGGGAATATCGATCTGCAAGATGTTCTGCCGGTACCTGAATGCCGAGTACGCCACCGTCGATCCGTCGGCCGTCACGGAGATCGAATGGGCGCCTAGGCCCGTGGTCAACCGCACCGGCGGGCCACGTGGCCGACCACCATCCAGCCGTTGCACGTAGATGTCCCGCGGGCCCTCACGGTCGGAGACGAACAGCAGATGGCGTCCGTCCGACATCCAGGCTGGGCTGACATTCATCCCGCTCGCGTCAATCACTTCAACAGGCTGGCGATCGTCCATCCCGACGACCTGGATGGCACTGGGGCTAACGTTGCCAAGGTTCTCAGCTTGGTTCCACAGCCCGTTCCCCACGACGAACGCCAACGTCATGCCATCGGGCGACCACGCCACAGAGTGCGCATCGGGCTGTACCTCCGTCACGAACATCTCCTCGCCACCGTCGACCGCTCGCACCAGCAAGCTGTCGCTGCGGATGAAGGCCATGCGGTCGCCATGGATGTGACCGACCACCATAGACCCTAGCACCCTGACCGGTCCGCCCAGGCGGGGAATCAGATAGCTGCGTCCCTCGGCTGTTTCCGGCCCGGTATCGAAGAACGCGATCCTGCGTCCGTCTGCGGTCCAGCGAGGACGGACCTGGGTTCCCGGACGATCGGCCGTCAACGGGAGCGCCCGCCCCCCCTCAAGATCCCTCACGAACAGATGCATGTCTCTGCCGAAGCCGGCCGTGTACACCACCTCGTCGCCGTCGGGCGAGATGACCGGATCCCATTCGACCTCGGGGGCACGGGTGACGGGTCGGATGTTGGCGACCGTGAACTGTTGTTCACCGCGGCCCGACCACCACCCGAGCAACAACGTGGCTCCTGCGGCAACGATCACGACTGCCACTGCCACCAGCGCCCCGACACGCCACGACCGGTGGGACGAGCGACGCCGCAACATACGGTGTTCCCGTGTGGGTGGAGCGTGCACCCGTGCCGCCTCATCGGCAGCGGCGACAAACTCCCCGGCATTGTCGTAGCGGTCCGCGGGCACCTTGGCCAACGCTTTCTCGATCGCGCGTTCCAAACCCTCCGGCACGGCGGGCCTCACCGTCCGCAGGCTCGGCACCGGGTCTACCAGTTGCCGCGCGATGATGGCCGGAGACGTGGGACCGGTGAACGGCGGCTCGCCCGCCAGCATCTCGTACATCACCGAGCCAAGCGAGTAGACGTCGCTCCGGGCGTCGAGTTCCTGTTCCCCGCTGGCCTGTTCCGGGCTCATGTAGGCGGGCGTTCCCAGGGACAGCCCCGTCTCGGTGAGCCGGTCGCGGCCCGCCACCCTGACCGCCCGAGCGATGCCGAAGTCGGCCACGACGGCCTCGCGGTCCTGCAACAGAATGTTTTCGGGTTTGATATCGCGGTGGACGACACCCTGGTGGTGTGCATGGTCGAGGGCTCTGCCTACCTGCCCGAGGATATCGACGGCTTCGTCGATGGAGAGCTGGGTCTGGCGTTCGAGCCGTTGGCGCAAGGACTCTCCCGCGACATACGGCATGACGTAGTAGAGGAGGCCGTCCACCTCACCGGAATCGTGCAGCGCCAAGATGTGCGGGTGGTTGAGCCCGGCCGCGATGCGGATCTCGCGCAGGAAACGCTCGCCACCCAGGACGGCGCCGAGGTGGGGGTCGAGCACCTTGACCGCCACCTCGCGGTCGTGCTTGAGGTCCCTGGCGAGGTAGACCGTAGCCATCCCACCGCGCCCCAGCTCTCGCTGGATGGTGTAGCGATCGGACAGGGCAGGCTTCAGTCGTTCCAACACGTCGGTCATCAACGCAGTCCCTCCTTGGCCCGGATCGTTAGAAGCAGGGCCAAAGGGGTGGCGACCGGACCGAAGTCCTGGTTGCCGCCCTAATACCGCCGACGGCTGGTGAAGAGATGGTGAAGAGAGCCTGAAGGTAACGCGGCCCGGATTCGACCGGATGGCGCTAGGGCTAGCGAACGCAGAAGGCGAGGCCCTCACGGATTCGACCGGATGCGGCGAGTGGAAACAAGCCGCGACGGCTACAGACGGGCGACCCAACGCAGAAGGCACGCCGAAGCGTGCCTTCTAGTCGGGGCGCCGGGATTTGAACCCGGGACCCCCTGCTCCCAAATCACCCATAGGGAAGGCGAATGTGTGCAACCTGCCCTATTTCCGGGGTCGGATGCACACATTTCCGTACATCGCAACCCAAGAGTGAGCATCCTGCACGGAAATGTTAGCGTGATTGTTAGCGTGGCTTGTCGCCTTGCGGCTCTTCCATTGGTCGCGGGCCGAACCCCCTAGGGCTGGGCTGGCCAGCGCCCCCTTCCTCGAGTCACGGCACGATCACGGGCCTGGCGGTATGTTATCCGACATGGTGGAATTCCCTGGGCACGAGCATTCGATTCCAGATGTCGTCCCCAGTCCAGAGCTTCCCGCCCGAGCGCGGTTGCTTCCGCAGTTCGCAGATCGGGATGTCGGGCTTGAGCCGGGTAGGTGGTATCCGGTTGCCACGATTCTGGAGGAAGCGGAAAGCTGCGCGTGTGGCCACCTCAACTGGAGGCGCCCGATGTTCGTCCTGCTGGACGTCGGGGACGCGTCTCCACTCCAGGTCCGATTCGGATTGGTGGAGGTCCAAACACTGCGCCCGTGGTGGAAGTTCTGGGGGTAGCGCATGCTGCCCGCCCTAAGATTGTTGCGCGTTTGTTTGCGTGCGGCTTCGCTAAGTCTAGTCGGGGCGCCGGGATTTGAACCCGGGACCCCCTGCTCCCAAAGCAGGTGCGCTACCGGACTGCGCCACGCCCCGAAGTGCTACAATATAGGGGGCCGCGGCCCCGGGCCGAAGGCCTCAGGCCTAGGCACTCAACGTCACGATGGCCCGTCGCAACGACGCGTGCCAGTCGAACAGGCGGGTATAGTCCACCTCCCGCTTGCCGCCCTTGGCCCTGATCACGTCGACCAGGTCCGCCTTCTCCTCCCGGGACCACCCGTCCAGGCCCGGGAGGCACAGCACCAACGGTGCCCAGCGATGCCAGGCCAATCGTTCTCCGGGACGGAAGCCTCGGAGCGAATCGAGCCCCAGCAGTCCCGCGGCCTCGGTGGCACAGACCTCGACGCCGCGCTCCCGGTCGGCCCCGAAGCGGTCGCCGAGGTAGTTGGATACCACCAGGCCGACGCGGCCCAGCACGACGCGTCCGAACACATCGGACCTGGGGCGGTCCAGGTACCAGTACATGTTCTCCGACGCCAGCTCGTTCAGCGTGTCGAGACTACTGCGGTGGCCGGGGCGCCGCTTCATCCTGGCCAGTTCGCGGCGCACCAGCCGCTTGACCTCGGCATCCACCGGGCGAAAGCCCAGCTTGTAGTAGAACCACCAGGCGCCCGACTCGAGTCCTTCGGCGTTCTCGTGGCCCAGCTGGTAGGGCGGCACCACGAACACGTCGGACCCGAACAGGTGGTGCAGCATCGCCAGCACCCGGCCGTAGATGCGTCCGGTCTCGCCGCCGCGGAAGGAGTCGAAGATGTTGAGGGCCACCTCGGAGGTCCCGAACAGCGAGGTGTTCAGCACGTACCCGAGGGGCACGCCGCTCCGGAGGATCAGGAATCCCTGCACCGTCTCCAGGACGTGCCGTTTCTCGGGGCGCAGTCCCATGGCGGCGAACCAGAGATCGTCGCCGTCCTCCACCATGCGGACGTCGTTCGGGTCGGCGTTGATGAACACGTCGAGGTCCCGGCTCCTGGTGACCATGGCTTCGCGCGCCATGTCGATCAGGGCGGCCCCGTCCCGGCGCGACACGTTCCGGACCCGGCGCGGCGGTCGGGGGATGGCATGTCGCAAGTCGGGCCGTGCCCGGTCCAGCGGCCCCGTCTGGTAGCACGCGGGCATGTTCTGCCAGCGCGCCGTGGTCCTGGTCGGCGTGGTGGCACCGGACTCGATGACCAGCGGGACGTTCAGGGCCTCGAACAGCTTCTCCTTCCATCCCTCCGGCGTGGGTGACGCGGCGACACGCTGGATGAGAAACGCGGCGTCGCTCTCCGCGGGGTTCTTCAACTGCTCCAGCCAATCCTCCGGGGCCATCACCAGATCGTCCAGCCCGACCGTTTCGGTGAACGGCAGCAGCGCGTCGAGGAAATCCGTAAGCCGGTCGCCGCCCCGGTACGATTCCCAATCGACCCGCACCTGCTCAGGCCAACGGGCCACCAGCCACCTGGCCGTGGCCCAGAAGAATTCGTAGTGAATGGCGGTCCCGGCAATGCCGGTGTCGGCCAACTCCGCCGCCAGCCGGCGGACGTCCCGCCGAGTTCGGAAGCCTTCCAACGCCTTCCGCACAGCCTCCAGCGTATGCCCGTCCGGCGGGTAGGCGTGCAACCGCACCAGGGCTTCGTGCAGACCGACGACACCCCGCGCCGTCTTGCGTTGCCGCAGGTCGGGGACGCCGGGTGGGGTCACTGTCCGGGCTCCGCGAGATAGTCTCGGAGCGCCCGGAACGCCCTGCCGCGGTGGCTGACCCCGTCCTTCTCTTCCGCGCTGGCTTCCCCGAACGGCTTGTCGAGATCGTCGCTGTGAAACAGCGGGTCGTACCCGAAGCCCTCTTCCCCGTGGCGTTCTTCGAGGATGTGACCGGTGCAGGCTCCCTCGAACTGTTTGGGGACCGCGTCGGGGCGCGGAAGGTACACCAGGACGCAGCGGTACCGGGCTTTGCGGCGCTTGAGCGGAGCGCCGGCCAGTCGGCGCAGCAACTCGTCGTTGTTGGCTTCGTCGACCAGGTCGGGCGGACCCTGCTCGCCGCTGAAGCGTTTCGAGCGGGTGCCGGGCGCCCCACCCAAGGCGAATACCTCGAGGCCTGAATCGTCGGCCACGGTGGGCAGGCTGGTCTTCCGCGCGAAGTACTCCGCCTTGTGGCGCGCGTTGGCTTCGAAGGAGTCGTGTACCTCCAGAAGATCTTCCTCGGCGCTGGGCAGGATCCCGGCATCGTCCGGGAACGTCACCTCGATGCCGGTCCCCGAGAACAGCCGTTGCAGTTCGCGCTGCTTGCCGGCGCTCCGGGTGGCGACGAGGATCCTCATTCGGCCAGGGCCCGCTCTTGTTCCTTGAACAGGTCGTGGATGCCGGCCTGGGCCAGATCCAGCATGGTGTTCAGCTCGGCACGCGCGAAGGTGCCGGCTTCGCCGGTGCCCTGCACTTCCACGAACTGGTCGGGCTGCAGCATCACGATGTTGGCATCGACATCGGCATGCTTGTCCTCTGCGTAGGCCAGATCCAGCATCGGTTCGCCCTGCACCATCCCCACGGAGACGCCGGCGACGAGCCGTCCAAACGGATTCTCGATGCCGGCCTCGCTGGCCAGCCAGCTGCAGGCATCCGCCAGCGCCACGCAGCCGCCGGTAATCGACGCCGTCCGCGTGCCGCCGTCGGCCTGGAGCACGTCACAGTCGATGCGGATGGTGTACTCCCCAAACGCCAGGGTCTCCATGGCGGCGCGGAGCGAGCGCCCAATCAGGCGCTGGATCTCCTGGGTGCGCCCGCCGGCGCCGCGCCGCTCCCGGTTGGTGCGCTCCGACGTGGCCCGGGGCAACATGGCGTACTCCGCGGTGACCCAACCCTCGCCGGACCCCTTCTTCCACGGCGGGGCGCTGTCTTCCACGGACGCGGTGCAGTGTACCAGCGTGCCGCCGGCCCGGATGAGACACGATCCCTCGGCATAGGGATTGGCGCCGCGCTCGAGGGAGAGCGGGCGCAACTGGTCGTTGGTACGGTCATCGAGACGTGGCACGGATACGCTCCACCAGGGTTGTCGTTGAAAACGCAGGGACCAGCGGGATCCGCTCGACACGGCCGCCGGCGGCAAGGACCTCCTGGGCGCCGACGATCTGGTCGAGGGTGTAGTCGGCGCCTTTCACCAGCACGTCGGGCCGCAGCGACGTGATCAGGTCCAACGGGGTATCCTCGTCGAACGGCACGACACAATCGACCGCTTCGAGGGCAGCCAGCACGGCGGCCCTGGCCTGTTCCGGCACCAGCGGGCGATCCTCGCCCTTGGCAAGGCGCCGCACCGAAGCGTCGCTGTTGAGACCCACGACCAGAACGTCGCCCAGTTTCCTGGCGGCCTCGAGCAGGCTGGTGTGCCCGGGGTGCAGGAGGTCGAAGACGCCGTTGGTGAACACGACGGCACCGGCCTGCTGCCGGCGCCATGCCAGGGCGGTGGCACGCGTGCGGATCTTTCCGGCCGTCGGGATCATGGACCGGCCTCCGTGTCGGCTTCGCCTGGGTCTTCGCCGCGCCCGAGGAGCATCTTGAGTCCGACCGGGGCCAGGAACGTGGTCGCCATGACCATGATCACGACGGCACTGAAGGCGGCCTCGTTGACGACCCCGCTGCGCCGACCGATGTCAGCGAAGATGAGGCCCACTTCACCGCGCGGCACCATCCCGATCCCCACGGCCAGACGACGGAAACGGCGCCAGGGAGCGGCCCATCCCGCGACCAGTTTGCCGACGACCGCCAGAACGGTCAGCCCCCCGGCGACGCCCAGCACGAGCCGCGACTCGGGCTGCATGGGATTCACCAGGGACAGATCGACCGACGACCCGACCGCCACGAAGAAGATCGGCGTGAACACGCCGGCGACCGGGCGGATGCCCTCTTCGATGACGTCGAACTGATTGGTTTCCGACAGGATGAGTCCGGCGGCAAAGGCGCCGATGATCATGGCCGACCCGGCCATGTCGGCCACAGCAGCGAGCGCCAGCGCGAACGCCACGGCAAAGACCACGAGGACGTGGCGCACCCGCATGCGGTCGACCACGTCGAACAGCCGGGGGGCCACGAACTTCCCGGTCACGATGGCCACCACGAGGAATCCGGCGGCAATGGCCAGGGTCGTAGACACGCCCAGCACCGACACGGCGGCCCCAGCCCCCAGACCGGACACGACCGACAACATGACCAGGCCGAGCACATCGTCGATCACGGCGGCCCCGATGATGATCTTGGCCTCGTCGGTATGCAGTTGCCGCAGGTCGCTCAGCACCCGCGCGGTGATGCCGACCGACGTGGCCGTCAACGTGGCGCCAATGAAGATGGCGGTGGCGGAGTGGGTTGAGAACTCGCCCGGGAGCATGCGCCAGAACACCACGCCGAGCGCGAACGGCAGGACCACCCCGACGAACGCCACGGCGAGCGACGACCGCCCGACCCGGAACATCTCCTTGAGGTCGGTCTCGAGCCCGATCTCGAACAGCAGCAGGATGACCCCGAGTTCGGCCAGAGTGGCGATGAACTCGGCCTGGCCGCCGACCGTGGGGATGAGGCCGAGGGCGCTGCCACCGAGCAGAACCCCGGCGAGCAGTTCTCCCAGCACGGCCGGTTGTCCGATGCGTTCGGCCAGGTCGCCCAGCACCTTGGCAGCCACGAGCATGACCGCCAGGATCAGGAGCAGACTGGCGACGGAACCGTCCCCTTCCCCCCGGGCGTGCGCCACCCCGGGCAGGAGAAGGAACAGCGCGACGACGGTCAGTGCGGAGAGGAAGACGCTAGAGCGGAGCTTCCGCACTGGGCGTGAGGGTGAAAGTGTGATTGAAGAACGGCAGGTCGACCGACTCCTCGTACGTCGTGGAAATGTTGATCCGTCGGCTGGCGGCCGAACGCACGATGCGGATGTTCAGGGCCTCCTCCGGGAGACCCAGATCCTCGACCTTGGCTCGCAAGCGTCGCTGGATGACACCGTTGGTCAGGGAGGGAGCCAGCCGGGCCTGGGAGCGCATTTCGCCCTGCAGTTGGAAGTACCGGTAGTACACATCGCCGATGTTGATTCCGTAGTAGAGCGCAACCACGAGCAACAGGAGCGAAATGAGACAGCCCCTGCTGGAGTTCCCGCGCCGATTCCGCCAGCGGCTACCTACCATTGCGATTGTGCTCCATCGACGATGTCGGTGACGAGGAATCCGAGCGCCTTCTCGATGCCGGCCTGCTCGTTGCCTGTCTCATAGTCGCCTTCGAGGGTAAGCGCCGACCGCTGCCACAGGGATCGATCGGTGACCTGATCGTAAATCTCCACCGAAACCGTCAGTCGCACCAGTCGCCGGGTCACATCGACCTGCTGTCCCGCCGCCCCGGTGAACGCTACCGGGAGGTCCGGATCGTACCGGGTGATGGTCCCTCGAACCACGGCATCGGCCTGGTCCAGGCCCGCGGGCCGGAGCCCCAGCCGGTTTTCCACCGCCTCCCGGACCGAGTTCATCACCTGCTGGGTGAGGGTCGGTTCGGCAGTCAGATTGTCGAACGGCACGACCGCCACGGTCTTTACCTCGGGGGGGAGGCCCCCGCCGCTGAAACCATAGCAGCCCGGGAGACCCAGGCTAAGGAGCAGCAGGGCGCCAAATGTCTTCCGGGAACCCGTCCGGGCTACTGAAGCGATAGAACTCCAGGTCGAGCCTGGCGCTGGGGACCGTGAGGCGCGCGGATTCCAGTTGCCCCTCCGGTCCCAGGCGGGCCTCGGCCCGCCCAATGAGCTTCCCGGCCCGGCGAACCATGGCCACGAGCATCGGCTTTTCGCCGCCGAGGTGGGCGTACTGGACCGTATCCGGTCCGGAGGTGTATTGCCAAATCCTGGCATCGGTGTCCACGAAAGCGGTGACGGTGTCGTTGGCTTCGGGCGCGCGCGCCACACCGAACATGGCCCACATCAGTGGGTAGTTGGGCAGCAGGTCCTCGGCGGTGTCCGGCGGATCGGCCCACTGCTTCTGGTCGTCCACCACCATCGCCGCGGTGGCGTCGGCGTTGAACGGGCCGGCCACGTCGAAGCGCATCGAATCCGGCGGGGCGATTCGGGCGCTGCCCCGACCGCCGGCGCTGGCGCGCTCGTCCCGGAATGTCCACTTGAACCGATGGAGCCGGTACTCCGTGGGAATGGTCTCCGTCGTCCAAGCGGCGACCTCTTCGGCCGGGACTGGACGGGATCCCTCCGGCACCAGGCTCGCGGGGACGCCACCGCACCCCAGCCACCCGACGCCAAGATAGAACACCAGCCAGCGGCGGTCAAGCAGAAACCCTTGTAGCATCAGCAGTTATGGGGTTGGAGCCTAGTAGTTGAACCCGAACCACAACTGAAGATAGCTGCCTTCCCACCAGTTGGGAGGGAGGCCGTAGGCCAGGAAGCCGGAT
This sequence comes from Gemmatimonadota bacterium, assembly GCA_039587475.1. Lineage (GTDB taxonomy): Bacteria > Gemmatimonadota > Gemmatimonadetes > Gemmatimonadales > GWC2-71-9 > N074bin45. The sequence continues at coordinate 21,656 of JBDHIK010000037.1, forward strand.
CCGAATCGATAACCCATGTCCAGGCGCACGACCCCGAACGGCCACAGGCCCCAGCGGAGACCGCCCCCGACACTGCCGAGGACGCCGCGGCCCTGGATACCGGGGAGGAAGGCCTGGCCGATGTCGAACGTCAGGGCTCCCTGAAGCTGCGGGAACTGGAACGGTCCGGCGGGAGTGCCGAAGGTGAGATATCGCAGAAAGGGGAAGCGCAGCTCGTTGTTGACCATCCAGGCCTTGGTGCCGGTGACCTCCCCGAAGATCGGGAAGCCCCGGATCGCGTGGGTGCCTCCGATGTTGACCCGCAGGGGGCGGTCGCCACCGCTGTACCACCCGAGCAGGCGGAGCGCGTAGGCCGTGTTGGCGCCGATGCGGAAATAGCGCCGCCAGTCAGCGGCGAACAGGAAGCTGTCGAATCGCGCGTTCGTGAAGTCCTTCGAGACACCACCGGTGACGCTGAAGCGTCCCCCGTCGATCGGCCCGACAGGCGTCCACAGCGAGTTGTCCCGAACGAAACTGACGTAGTTCGACACGATGATCCCGGTGCGCCGGGGATCCCGAGGCGCCAGGATGAAATCGAAACGATCGGAATAGGCGACCCGAAGCTGGGCGTCGATGCGGTTGAACCGGTTGAGGGGATAGCTGACCAGCCCGGCGACTCCGAGAGATTTCTCGACGTAGGAGGGCGTGCGGCTTCCGGCCTCGTAGGCGTTGCCGTTGGTGCGGAACACGCCCGCGCCCCAGTTGACGCGTCTCCTCCGGTTCACGTAGTAGGCGTTGATGTTGATGTTGTCGAAGATGTCGGTGATGGTCGGCCCGGAATACGTCGAGATGGACCCGACGATGATGTCGTCGTTGAGGAGGTCACTCAACTGGATGGCGGCACCCTGCGCCGCTCCGAACCCCGGCACCGCGACCGCCTCCGCCGCCGCGATGTCCACGGTCATTCGCGTCTTGTACGGCTGGGCGTCGAGGGCCATATGGTGGGCGGGGCGAAGGTGAACTGTTCGGCCTCATCGTCCGGCGGCAGGAAATACACGTTCAGGGACTGCATGTGATAGCCCGACACCACGATGCCGTCACGCTCCGGGACATAGGACGGATCGAACGCCCCGGTCCAGGCAGAGGTCTCGCGATGGCCGGCCCCGAACTCGTCGATGGAGAAGATGTTGAGAATGCCACCGCGGTCGGAGGAGAAGTAGATGCGACCGTTGCCGGCCCAGACCGGCGTCTCATCGACCCAGAGCCCATCCGTCAGCTGGGAGATCTCAGCCGTCTGCAGGTCGAGAATGAAGAGGTTCTTCGCTCCGTCGAGCCCGTCTGCCGTCCGATCCGAAGCCCAGACCAGCTTGGTCCCGTCCGGATTGGGATACGGATCCAGATCCTGGTACCTGTCGTCGGTCAGCCGGGTGATGCTGCCGCTTGGCAGCCAGACCCGGTACAGGTCCGACACGCCGGCGTCCGACAGACCACTGAAGAAGATGCTCTGTCCGTCCGGGGCCCATCGGGGGGAGACGATGGAGGTGATGTCCGGAAACTGGTAGCGGCCGACCAGCTCGCTGTCCTGAAGGCGCCAGATGACCAGGGCGTCGCGTTCGTGGCGCATCGAGGAAAACAGCAGATAGCCTTCCCGACTGGCGTCGAGCCGCGACGAGAACGGGTGAAAGGACTCGTAGTCTTCCGACCGGCCTCCGGTGATCACCTTGCCTCGCCGACCCGTCCGGATGTCCTCGTAGTAGATCGAGATGTAGCCATGCTCAGGTGCCAGATAGACCACGGACCCGCCGTGCTCCGCGGTCCCGGCCACATAGGTGGCATTGATGGCGCGGTCCGCCACCTTCCGCCCGGCCACCGACAGGGGCACGTACTGGTCTATGGCATCGTTGTAGGCCCGCTGCATGGCGAAGCGGAAGTCCTCGCTCAGCTGGTTGAGTGTCTTGCCGTAAATCGCCTGAATGGCCGCCTCGAACGTGCCGTAGCGCCACATCTCCCGGTAGAACACGGCGACACGCCAATCGCCATACTCGCGGGCCAGCCAGCGATGGATCCGTCCCCCCAGTGGATACTCGAGACCGCCCCGGACGTACGTCAGCTGACCGAGTGACGGCAGCCTCCCCGTGAGCACCAGGTCCCGGATGATCATCTCGTCCCGGGCGTCCTCTCCCGACGACCACCATTCCGCCAACCCCTCGCTCCACCACAGTGGAATGAAGGGCCGTTGGAGCCGTGGCGCACGGTAATACGCCGAGGTGGCGATGCTCATCTGGAAGACGTGCACCATCTCGTGGCGCAGTGTCGAGAAGAACTCGTACAGGTTGCCACGGAACGGCATCGAAATCCGGTGCTTCAGGAAATCGGTGGCGCCGAGGATGCCTTCGGGCGGGATGAAGTTGAGAACGTTCGTCTGACGGAAATCGACGTGCGAGGCGTAGATGATGATGGGGATGCGTGCCGACACCTCATGGCCGAAGCGCAGCTTCAGGGTGTCGTAGCTGGCCTCGGCGTACTCCAGGGCCACCGGCGCCAGGTCCTTCTCCTCCGGGTAGTAGTAGAGATC
>JBDHIK010000038.1:0-23693 GCA_039587475.1 Gemmatimonadota bacterium
TGGTGTGGTGCTGGGAGGGGACCTGTCACGTGCCGCCACCGTCACCATCGACGTCGTCGCCATCGGATCGATGTCCGGAACGGCGCCGCCCGGCCGCGGTGGTGCCCGGCCCGGAGACGTCCTTTGGGTCACCGGCGCGCTGGGGGGCGCCCGGGCGGCGCTGCGGTCGTGGCAGCATGGCACGGAGCCCCATCCCGATGCCCGGGCCGCGTTCGCGGCGCCCGAGCCCCGGTTGCGGGCCGGCCGCTGGCTGGCGCGGCACGGTGCACCCGCCCGGGCCATGCTCGACCTGAGTGACGGCCTGGCCGGCGACGTGCACCACCTGGCGGCCCGGTCCCGAGTGGCCGCTCGCGTCGACCTGGAACGCCTGCCGCTCGGCCCCGGTGTGGAGCGGGCCGCCGCGGAGGACGGCCAGTCGCCCTCGGCATTCGCTGCCCGGGGCGGTGAAGACTACGAGTTGCTTGCGGCCTTGCCGCCGGACTTCGCCGAGCCGGAGGCCGAGGCCTTCCGCGCCGCCTGCGGCGTGAACCTCAGCGCCGTCGGCCTCATCGAAGAAGGGGCGGGCGTCCGGTTCGTGCCGGACGGCCTGCTGGAAGGCTACGACCACTTCGCATGATTCGAACGCTCTGGTACTTCGTGAGCCTGGCCGCCACCACCGTGTGGTACGGTAGCACCACCATTCTGGCGTCGTGGTTCGGGGCCCAATGGAAGCCCGGCGGGGTCTATGACCGGCAGCAGCGGGGCTGGGGCGCCTCCTCGCTCCGGGCCAACGGCATCAAGCTCGACGTGTCCGGCCTGGATCGGTTCCCGCACGATACGCCGCATGTCTTCGCGTCGAACCACACGTCGATGGTCGACATCTGGGCCCTGCTCGCCATCGTTCCCGGCACGTCGCGCTTCGTGGCCAAGCAGGAGTTGCTCAAGGTGCCCTTCCTGGGCAAGGCCATGTACTCGGCCGGACACATCTTCCTCGACCGGAAACGCCTCAAGTCGGCGTTCGGGGCCTACGACGCGGCCGCCGAGACCATTCGCAAGGGCGTCTCGGCGGTGGTCTTTCCCGAAGGGACGCGCAGCCCCGACGGGGCCTTGTTGCCGTTCAAGCGGGCGCCTTTCCTGTTGGCCATCGCGGCGGAAGTCCCGGTGGTGCCGATATACGTGCATGACGCCTGGAAGGCGATCGCACCGGGGAGCGTCAAGGTCCACCCAGGAACGGTGAAGGTCTGCTTCGGCGACCCCATCTCGACGAAGGGCATGTCGCCCGAAGACCGGGACGTGCTGGCGACCCGAACCCGACTGGCCATCGAGGGTGACTGCGGGAGGCCAAGACGTCTTCCGCCAACTTCGACCCTCTACTCCATAGACTATGAGCACAGTCATTTCCATCCATGGCCGCGAGATCCTCGACAGTCGCGGCAATCCCACCGTCGAGGCCGACATCATCCTGGCCAGCGGGGCCAGGGGTCGCGCCGCGGTTCCCAGCGGCGCCTCCACCGGCGAGAACGAGGCTGTCGAGCTGCGTGACGGGGACCCCGAGCGTTACCTGGGCAAAGGCGTTCTTCAGGCGGTCCGCAACGTCAACGAGGTGCTGGCGCCTCGCCTCGAGGGCATGGACGCCGAGGACCAGATCGGCATCGATGCGGCCATGCTCGAGATCGACTCGACCCCCAACAAGGCCGAGGTCGGCGCCAACGCCATCCTGGCGGTGTCCCTGGCCGTGGCGCGAGCCGCCGCCGCGCAGGCCGGCCTCCCGCTGTACCGCTACATCGGCGGCCCGCTGGCGCACGTGTTGCCGGTGCCGATGATGAACATCCTGAACGGTGGCGCCCACGCGTCCAACAACGTGGACGCCCAGGAATTCATGATCGTCCCGGTTGGGGCCGACAGCTTCCCTGAAGCACTCCGGATGGGCGTCGAGGTGTTCCACACCCTCAAAGGCGTGTTGCACGGTATGGAGTTGTCGACGGCGGTGGGTGACGAGGGCGGCTTCGCCCCGATGCTGCCGTCCAACGAGGCAGCGCTCGACGTGGTCGTGCAGGCTATCGAAGGCGCCGGCTATCGCCCGGGCGAGGACGTCTGCATCGCGCTCGACGTGGCAGCGTCGGAGTTGTTCCAGGATGGCGAGTACGTCTTCAAGAAGGGCGACGGGTCGCGTCGATCCGCCGAGGCCATGGTGGACCTGTATCAGGAGTGGGTGGAGCGCTATCCCATCGTGTCCATCGAGGACGGCCTGGCCGAGAACGACTGGGACGGCTGGCGCCTGCTCACGGAGCGGCTCCAGGAGGACGTCCAGCTGGTGGGCGACGACCTGTTCTGCACCAACGTCGAGTTGCTGGCCAAGGGCATCGAGGAGGGCATCGCCAACGCCATTCTGGTCAAGGTCAACCAGATCGGCACCCTGACCGAGACGCTCCAGGCCATCGAACTGGCCAAGACCAGTTCCTACGGTGCCGTCATCTCCCATCGATCGGGCGAAACCGAGGACACCTTCATCGCCGACCTGGCGGTGGCCACCGGGGTGGGCCAGATCAAGACCGGCAGCGCCTCGCGCACCGACCGGGTCGCCAAGTACAACCAGCTGTTGCGCCTGGCCGAGGAGTTGGAGGACATCGGTCACTATCCGGGGCGGGCCCTCTACGGCGTATGAACAGAAGGCGGTTGCTGTGGTTGGCGTTGGTGGCGGCCGTGCTGTTTGCGGTGTGGGGCGGGGAGCACAGCACCTGGTCCTGGTACCGGCTGCGGCAGGCCGAGCAAGCGGAGCGGACCAGGATCGCCGACCTCGAGCGCATCGTGGATTCGCTGCGTCGCGCCGCCATCGCCATCGAAGAGGATCCGGCCACGCAGGAGCGCCTGGCCCGGGAGTCGTTCGGCATGATCCGGGACGGTGAGTTCCTGTACCGGTTGGTGCCGTAGCCGGGTTGACCGGTTGGGGGCGGCTGGCTAGGATTCGCGCCCGCGGGTTTGGGGGCAGGGCAGGGTAGCTCAGCTGGTTAGAGCGCAGCACTCATAATGCTGAGGTCGGGGGTTCGAGTCCCCCCCCTGCTATCGGAACGCACCTCGGAGGTTGGGGTGCGTTTTGCGTTGCGTGCTGAGGTCGGGGGTTGGCCCGGCGGCGTGCGCTCGCCGGCCCCGCTCGCCTCGGGTCGCCCGCCCGGCGGCGGGCTCGCTCGTCTTCGCGTCGAGTCCCCCCTGCTAGCGAACGCACCTCGGGACCGGCATCGAAGGCCCTGAGGCATCTCCAGTCCTGGACATCAAGACCATCGCAATTGCGGTAGATTAGTATTGAGAGATCCGACCAGACCAACCACCAACGGGGCGGACCGGCAGCTCCGGCATCTTGACAAGGAGATGGACATGAGGCTCCTCGGCGCCTTCACCCTCATTGCGCTCGCAACCACCGGCTGCACCGATCGATCACAGGGGAGCTGGGACATCGCAGCCGACCCCGACATCGTTGCGTTCTCCGTGTCCGACGCCGAGACGGTACGCCAGCAGCTCGTCGACCCACCCTTCCTCCCGGACCATGAACAGGTGGCAGCCGGCCCGCCGAAGATCGTCCAGATCGAGATGGATATCATCGAGCAGGAGGTGGAGATCACGCCGGGCGTGTTCGTCTGGCAGATGGCATTCAACGGCACGGTGCCGGGGCCCGTGCCGGTGGTACACCAGTGGGACTGGGTCGACCTGACCATGCGGAACGGGACGGCGGACACGGTCCGATTCGGCACGGTGACCAATGCCTTGGCCCACAACATCGACTTCCACGCCGCGACGGGCGCGTTGGGGGGCGGCGGCTTGACGGTGATTGCACCCGGGCAGGAAGTTCAGCTGCGCTGGAGAGCCGTGAAGGCGGGGCTGTTCGTGTATCACTGCGCCCCAGGCGGGACGATGGTGCCGTACCACGTCACGACCGGCGGCAACGGCGCGATCATGGTCCTGCCACGTGAAGGCCTCCGGGACGGGTTCGGCGATCCGATTCGCTACGACCGCGCGTTCTACTTCGGCGAGCAGGACTACTACGTGCCGATGAACGGAGACGGCACGTCACGGCGCTTCGGCAGTTTCGCCGAGCAGTTGAGCCCGTGGCTGGAAGTCATGCGTGGGCTGATCCCGACTCACATCGCCTTCAATGGCAAGTACGGCGCCCTGACGCAGGACATCCGGCTCGAGGCGGAGGTGGGTGAGACGCTGCTCATGCTGCACAGCCAGGCGAACAATCCCTCGTTTCCGCACCTGATCGGTGGACACGGCGACTGGGTCTGGCCCTACGGCAAGTTCAACAACAAGCCGGACGCTGGCCTCGAGACATGGGACGTGGTGGCCGGAGGCACCGCCGCTGCCGTCTACACCTTCCACCAGGAAGGCGTCTACGCCTACCTCAACCACAACCTCATCAAGGCGTTCATTTTCGACGCGAAGGCGCTGATCCACGTGACAGGCGGTTGGAACGACGAGTTGATGGAACAGACCGTCGCCCCGGCCCCGATCGGGGGAAACTGAAGCGAGAGGCGCCCTTCCGCGCCACGCCGGTTCAGCCGCGCGCTGGGCGGTGAACGCTTGATCGCGAGCACTCTCATGCGAGCGGCGGTCGAGCTCGAGCCAGACGGGTCCGGCACCGCAAGAGTGCTTCGAGTCGAGGTTCCAGGGCTGCTTGCGATGCTCCTCTGGCCCGTGCTCCGGCCGTTGGTGCGCCAGTCGCTGTCCTGGGCTGATGGCACACTGCGAGGCGGTTGAGGCAGTCCCCGTTGCGGTCCGCGATGAGGCCTGGGAGGGGTGAGAGCCGCCCAACGCCAGGACGTTCGGCAGTGCCACCGAGGTTCGTCATCATGAAGCGTTTGCTGAGAGCCCTCGGGAAGCTTCTTTCGAGGCGTCCTGCCGCGGAGGCGGCGCACCTGCCCGCGGATCCCATTCCCCAGGCATGGCCGCACCTCGTCCCCAGGCAGCTACCCTTGGTAACCCGCCTGTCAACGCAGGACCAGGATCGACTCTATCGCCGGATGCAGCAGTTCTTTCGGGAAGTCCCAATCGAGGGATGTGGGGGATTGCAGCTCACGGAGGAGATGCGGCTCACGATCGGGGCGCAAGCGTGCCTCCTGCTCCTGGGCATGCCCTATCCGCGGTACACGCGTGTCCGCCGTGTGTTGGTGTACCCATCGAGCTTTGTCCCCAAGCCACAGATGCTGCACGAGTCAGGGGACATCGTGTCGCCTGAGGAGCCTCTTGATGGTGAGGCCTGGCAGTCAGGCACCGTGGTGCTCGGCTGGGACGCCGTGAAACGCACGGCAGGTGTGGCCACGGATGGCGACAACGTCGTGTTGCACGAGTTTGCGCACATGCTGGATGCTGAGAGCGGCAGTCTCGATGGGATCCCCGTTCTCGACTCGGGTGCGGCCTACCGGGCATGGACGGCGTTGTTGTCGGTCAAGTTTGCGGAGCACGCGGCACGCGTCGACAAAGGTGAAGCAACCGTGCTGGATCCCTATGGAGCCGAGGACCGTGCGGAGTTTTTTGCCGTGGCGACGGAAGCCTATTTCGAGAACCCCGTCGCATTACGCCAGGACCAGCCAGACCTCTATGCACTGCTCTTGGACTTCTACAAGATCGATCCCGCGCCGTTGGTGCAACCGACCCGCGGTTCAACAGCAGGTCGGTAGACGGCCCCAGACGGCATCTCGCATCGCGTCAGGCCGCCTTGGATGACCATGCCCGCGTGGCTCACGCCGGTGCCTTGATCGCGGACGATCGGCGCATGGTCGAAGCAGGGACTGCCGCGTAGGTTGAAGCGCGCGGGCCGTGTTGCGTGTCCTGGCATGCATCATGGAGGGACGGCCTGGCCCACCGGGGGTTGTCGTCGTCAACCAAGGAGAGAAGATATGGATCTTTCCGTTCTGATTCCCATTGCCGCCGTGGTGGTTGGGGTCCCCGGGTTCGTCGCGTTCGTCGCGTTGATGGTAAGTCACACGCGCAAGATGAAAGAGCTGGAGATTCGAGATAAGGAGCTTGCGCTGGGAGGGAGCGACGCGACGTTCGGGCCGGCGATCGACGCATTGAGGGACGACCTCATCGACACGCGCGCACAAGTGGCTGAACTACAGGAACGCCTCGACTTCGCCGAACGTCTCCTGACCGCCGGGAGTCGGCCAGAGAATGATGACACTGGATGACCATCTGACTCGTTGCCGACTTTCCTGGGCGGCTGGACCTTCGATGCCGTCCTGGAGGCCGACGAAGTTCAGCCCCAACGTTCTCGGCTCCTGAAGCGACTCCTTGTACGCGGCCAACGAACCCGATCAACGCGCGGCAGATGTGGGCGGTGGGGACCATCAACTTTAGTACTGGCAAGATCCACCTTGACGCGTATATGCAGTGAACTCCTCCGCCCGTTACGTTGTTGTCTCTCGATTGCCATGACCGCGCCTCTCGAGACGCTCTATCGTCGGCACTTGGTCTTCAGCGTTCCCACAGGACCCTAGACAGGACGGACAATGGGACTCTTCCACATGGCGTTGATCGTGGCTGCCTTTCTGTGCTCCCTGGTGGCGGGGTTTCTGTTTGCGTTCGCCATCGTCGTGATGCCGGGCATCAGGACGCTCAGTGATCGGGCATTTCTCCGTGCCTTTCAGGTAATGGATCGCGTCATCCAGAACAACCAACCGGTCTTCATGGTCGTCTGGGTCGGTTCGGTAGTGACGTTGGTGGCCGCGGCTGTTCTTGGCTATGAGCAACTGGATCCAGTCGGGCGCGTGCTGATCATCAGTGCCGCCCTTGCCTATGTGGTTGGGGTTCAAGTGCCGACCGCAACCATCAACGTACCGCTCAACAACAAACTACAGACCCTGGATGTCACGGCTCTGGATGAAAATCACCAGCGGGCGGCGCGCCAGGACTTCGAACCGCGGTGGAACCGATGGAACGTACTGAGGGCGAGCATTGCGTGTGTGGTGTCTGTCGTGTTGCTCGCCCTCCTGTTCAGGCTGTAGCGGGCCGTTGGTGCGGCGATGTAGACCGCGTACCGCTGCCCAGAGAGCCAAACCCACAATTCCTGGAAGGAGACGACGCATGCCTCGCATCATCCTTACCGCTCGCGTGGAGGACGCCCAGACCTGGAAGGTCGGGTTCCAGACCCACGGAGATCTGTTCCGGGCGCTCGGCGTGACCGTGACCCACTACACCGTGACCGACGACAACGAGATTGCCCTGTACGAGGAAATCGACGATCTCGACCGGTACTTCGCCATGCTCCAGGAAGCGCCGACACTGGAGGCCATGGCCTCAGATGGAGTCATTCCAGGGTCGGTGAAGGTCTTCGTCCTGGACACTGAGTGGTCGGCGTAGGGCCCGAAGCGGGTCGAACTCCGGGACACACGATCTGACAGCCCGTGGTGCGGCTGGTTGGCCTCATGCGCCGGGGTGATCGTCAGGACTGGTGGGGCGCTGTCGCTTTCGTCGGTTCCTATGCCGGAGGAAATGGAGGATTCATGAAACTGTGGCTCTTGTGGGTGCTGGCAAGCACGGTGGCGTTCGGCATTGGCGGCCGTGTGGGCCTGGCATGGAGCCCGTCCAGGGACCTCATCGTGATCGCCTACCTCGGCTTGGCGGCCAGTATGATCCTCGCCGGAGTGCTGCAATGGCTGGTACTGCGCGGCCTGATCGCCCATGCGGGTGCATGGCTGCTTGCGAATGTCGCCGCAACGGCCGCCGTCGGTGCTCTCGCCTTCGGCCTGGGACTGATCAACAGGGACGCCGGCTGGGTACTGGGCGTGGCCGGTGGCTGGATCGTGCTCGGTGTGCTGCAGTGGCTGGTCCTGCGCGAGCAGCTGGTCGGGGCAGGATGGTGGGTGCTGGCCAGCACGCTGGGGTTGATCGTGGCCGGTCCAGTGGTCGGATTCGTGAGCTGGGCCACCGGGGCACCGGGGGGCAGCCTGGCGGGCGGACTGTCCCGCTGGCTTGCGTTTGGAGCCGCGTACGGAGCCATTACCGGGACGGCGCTGGTGTGGTTGCTACGGCAGCGTCTCGCGTGAACGGTGCCGTAGCCGGCGGCGGGCAGGAGTGGTTAGGATCAGTGGGGCAGGGAGGGCCGGTCCCCTTTCTCCCCTCTTGTCCGAAGGCTGGCCCGCAGTGCAACGGCAGAACGAGTGGAAGCCATGACCTTCCCAGAGAGACCCATGCTATCGAATCGACTTCACCGCATGTGGCACGTGATGGCCTTGCTCAGCATTGGCGGTTGTGGCAACACGGAACCCAACGCACCCCCTGCGCCGCCGACGGCGCCTCCAAGTGCGCTCCAGGGAACCTGGGGGTCCACGGCCTTTTCCGTCTCTGATTCTGCCGGACTGGCCCCGAGGGTGAGGGGTAACATGACGCTCGTCGTCGCCGCCGCCGGGACACTCACCGCGGTCCGCAACCTCGGCGGTCCCAGTGTCGTGCTCCAGGGGGTCTCCGACGACACGGACAGCACCATCACCATCGAGGCATTCAACAGCGACGGATCGAGTGCCGTGTTCGACTATGAGATCAACCAGATCACGCCGACCGAGATGACGCTCATGAGTACCAATGTGATCTGGGATTTCGGGTCCGGCTCGGTGGCGGCTGGCGCCATCGGCGCGTTTCTGAAGTCCCCGTAGCCACGAGGGTGTGGTGCGCCCGTGCATCAAGCAGCCCAACATGCCGGCGGTGCGGCCCTGAGCGCGGGCTCAGCGTCTTCCTGGGGTACCGACTTGCCGTCGACACCGGTTCCGGGGCACATTTGAACCCCGCCGGGTCGGGATTACGTCCGTGGCATGGTCGCGGACAGCGCAGGGACACCACTTGGGAGGAACTCGATGCTACGGCTTCAGTGCCAGAGCTCCATGGCGTACTTCAACGTGCAGTGCGCTCAGTGCCTCAACTTCGTGCGCCTGCGCTACCTCGGCTTCGAACAGGGCGTCCCCTCGGTGGAGGCCGTGTGCGACACCTGCCGGACTTCGGAGCGGTTGAAGCTGGGAAATCGCTGGGGGGGATTGCCTGCCGAGGCCGCCGCGGCACCCCGTGACGGGGTGCGCGAGCGGAATTGGGTCCAACGCGGCCAGGACCGGCGACGCGGGGTGGAACGTCGCCGGATGGCCGACGTGGGTCGTTAGGAGTCCGAGCCCTGGTGCTCCGTGTGCTGTGGCGCCGCATCGATACCGCGGACGCTGTCTGACCCCTGGTGCTCTCCCGACAGTGGATCGATGGTCGTTGTGTTGATGTCGGCCGACGCTTCGTCTGGCCCGAGGGGAGTGGTGCATGCCGACGCGGCAAAGACCACGAGGGCGGCAGCGGCGGCGAGGCGGAGCGGGCGAAGTGACATGGGGATCCTCCATGGGTGGCAGGGGGCGCGATGGTCAGAGGTAAGTATCGAGAGTCGGAAATGGCCCAACTAGGCCATTTTTGCGTCACCGAGGGCCGCAATTGCGCCACGGGACGCCGAGGGCCCGACGGTGGGGGACACACTGATGGTTCATGAGATCGGCCGTACGGCTGTCGGGCCGATTCGGGAAGGAACTGGTTGATGCGGTTGTTGCTAGCGCTGCTGCCCGCGGTGATTCTGGGCTGTGCCTATTACTCCGGGCCCAAGCCGCCGCCGTTGCCGGCCGACATGGTGCCGGTCCAGGCCCCTGAAGCAGTGACGTGGCACACGTCGATTCAGGTGCTGACCAAGAACGGCCTCCCCATCGAGGACCTGTGGCGCAACGCCGGTTGGATAGAAACCCAGGTCCGGTCCGTCGACCAGACCGAGGCGGCCGCCTGGGCCGATTGCGTCGATCCGCTCCAGAACGCCATCGCCGGTCCCGATCGCCTGGCCGTGCTGGTCCGCCTGGAGCAGGACGGGGACGCACGCTCCAAGATCCACGTCGAAACGGAATGGAGCTACAGTCAGGACAGCGAGGTCACCTGCCAGTCCCGCGGCGTCTGGGAACCGGGCATGCTGGCCAAGATCAAGGAGGCGGCGGAAGCCAACGCTGCCGCTGCCGCCGCGGTGGACGCCGAGAACAGCTGATCCGCCTAGGGGGCCTCCCTACTCCAGGACGGCCATCCCCTGTTCGAACACGATGTCGACCGGAATGCCCGCCTCTCCCAGGCGGTCGAGATCGCCCTGGAGTTCAGGGCCCACCGCGCCGACCTCTGCCATGAACGCCACGACCCCCTCGTAGTCCCCATCGCCCTGGAAGGTCAGGATGCGCGCCGACAGCGCGTCAACCGCCTCTTCCATCCGCTCGAAGTCCACCCGGTAGGTCCCCGTCGCCTCATCGCGCGTGAACGCTCCCAGGTCGCGGAAGAAGTTGAAGCGGACGACGTTGGCGCGCCCGTGGGCGGATGCGGCCCCGAAGCGGATCGAGCGGAAGATGGATGCCAGGAACGTCACGTAGTTGTCCTGCAGGTCGCGCTCGCCCAGTTCGCCCTGGTTGAAGAGTGATGTGATCATGTAGAGGCCGAGGACGTCGGCCTTGCCCTCCTCCAGCGCGGAGGCCTGCTCGCGCAGCGCCTCGCGGACCGTCCCGGTGCCGTTCAGGGTGCGCTTGATACCGAGCCCGTGGGCCACCTCGTGGTACATGGTGTTCTCGAAGAACGCGTCGAAGGTGACGTGGCGGCGCTGATCTTCGGCGATCAGCACCTCGGCGATGGGCAGCAGAATGCGGTCGAACTTGGCGCGAATGGCGTTCTTGAGCTGGAGGCGGCGCGTGCCCTTGGCGAGCTGGACCTCCTCGTCGTTGGGCAGGTTGATGGCGATGGTCTTCGAGCCGGCGTTGGCCTGGCCGGCGTAATAGATCGCCTCGTAGGCGCCGAGGTCGGCATCGCTGCCGGGGCGCTCGGCCTTGTAGCGACCATCCACCGGCAGCCCCGTCTGGAGCGCGGGGAGGAACGTGGCCACACGGGCCAGACGCGCGCTCCACTCCTGGTCCTTGAGCAGCACGTAGGCCTCATGGGCCGCTTTGTAGCCGAACAACTCGTCCTCATAGGTCTCGATCGGGCCGATGACCAATTCGATGGCGTTGTTCTTCATGTCCATCCATGCCATGTCGCTGGCCTGATACTCATCGGTCAGGAGGGCGTCGGCGCGGAGCTCCAGATAGTTCCGGAACTCGGGGTCTTCGGCCAGGGCGGCGGCTTCGCGCAGCTTGGCCGCCGTGAACTCGGTGCGCTCGGCGTAGGCCTCGTGGAACGGAATGGCGCTGAGGCGACCCTCGGCATCGCGACGCACGAGGGTATAGAGACTTCTGAGGGCGGCGGACTGCTCCGGCGGAGCGTCCAGGGCGGCTTCGAATTCCGACTGGGTCATGTCGGCGGGGTAGAAGTTCGCCCCTGCCGGTTTGGGGTTCACGCCCTCGAGGAACGGGGCATTGCCGTCCAGACGATCCCAGGGGCCGTAGTTGATCATGGCGTACTCCCGCTCCGGGCCCTCGAGGGCGCCCAACAGGCTGTCGCGGTTGCCGTACGCCTGGTGCCAGTAGATGTCGTCCATCGCGTCCGCGGCTTCGATCAGAATGGGAAGCATGGCCCGCTGGTTGTCCGTGAGGGAACTCAGATCGGCCGTGAGCCGGACCGTGGCATACTGATCCAGGGCATCGAACGTTGGCGCCTCCGCCGGTTGGCAGGCGACGGCGACGCAGGCAGCGATGAGCATGGAGAGATGGCGGGGACGCATGGAAAACTCCTCGGGGGATTCGGCAGGTCGGGCCTCAAGGTAACCGTCCGGCGGGCGGCCCTGCCAGGGGCCGGAAGGGCGTCTCCACTGGCCCAGTTCGCCCGGACTTCCCATATTCAGACATGTACCGCTCCTGCCTCTTCTGCGGCTCCTCCCTGGGTCGGAATCGCAGTCTGGAACGTTTCACACTCGGCAGGCGCCTGGCCTTCGATCATGCCAGGGGCCGTCTCTGGGTCGTGTGCCGTAGCTGCGATCAATGGAACCTGGCGCCCATCGAGGAACGCTGGGAAGTGGTGGAGGAGTGCGAGCGGCGCTTCGCCGACACGACGTTGCGATTCGCGACGGACAACATCGGCCTGGCCCGGCTTTCAGGTGGCGCCGAGTTGATCCGGGTCGGCAAGCCGTTGCGACCGGAGTTCGCGGCCTGGCGCTATGGCGATCAGTTCGGATGGCGCCGTCGCCGAGTCCTTGGCCTGGCGACCGCGGCCACCGGGACGGCGGCGAGCGTGTTGATCGGAGGAGTCGCCGCAGCAACGACCGCCGGGGCGGCGCTGGTCGGATGGAAACTCGGGACCGCGGTGGGTGACGCCCAACGGCGCCATCGACGACGGAAACAGCTCCCGGTCGACACCGACACCGTCATGGTGGGCCGCAAGGAACTGGCCGATGTCCGCGTTCTGCTCGGAGGATCCTGGGGCGACTCGTGGGGCCTGTACGTTCCCCACAGCGGTGGCACCTCGATTCTGTCCGGCACCGATGCGGTCCGGAGTGCCGGAGTGCTCCTGGCACGGATCAACCGGTTTGGCGCCTATGCCTCGCAGGTCGAGCTGGCGGTGGACATTCTCCAGCGGCACCGCGACGCCATGACCTGCTTCCGCTGGGCCGCCGCGCAGCCGGAGCGCGTGCGTTACCGGCTGGCGCGGCTTCCAACCGCCATCCGGCTGGCACTGGAAATGGCGGCCCATGAGGAGACTGAGCGGCGCGCCCTCGAAGGGCGGCTCGCCGTCTATCGGCGTCGCTGGCAGCGCGCCGAGCAGGTGGCCTCGATCGCCGACGAACTGCTGGCTCCGGCACTTCCCTGACATTCGTTTCCTCCTGAAACCACTCGGGGCAGGTCTGCGTCCTTCAAGGGGCCTGAGCGTCATTCTCTTACCCTCGAGGAGTACCGCATGAAATCACTGATGGCAGGAATGATCGCGCTGGCTGCCCTGGTGGCGAACCCGGGTAGCGTCACCGGTCAGGACCTGACGGATGGCGCCTGGACAGGGGTGGTCACCCCGCCGTCCGGGGAGAACGTACCGGTCAAGTACCAGGTGACGCACGACGAGGGTGATCTGGCCATCCTGCTGGAAACCCCGATGGGGGACTTTCCCTTCCAGGACATCACCTTCGTCGAGGGCGCCCTGCGGTTCTTCTGGGAGCCGGGCAATACCGTGCTCGAGTGCGACCTGCAGCCCAATGACGAGGGCGGCTACGAGGGGGAATGCACCGATGAAGACGGCGTCCCCGGGACGCTGACCATGGTTCCTCCCGCGCCGACCGACGAGTAGCCGGCCCCGGTCGTGCAGGACATCATCGACGACATCCTCGCGCTGTCCGAACACGTGCGGTCGGTGGCGGTGTACTTCGGTGGGGAACTGGTGAGCCGGGCGCGTGAACCTGCGCGCCCGCCCCCGGATCGGAGCGAAGAGTTCCTGGTGCACCCCGCCATCACCACGCTCATGACCCAGCAGGGCCTGCGGGATGGCGGCGGCGCCCGTTATGCCCTCCTTCGGTACGAGCACTACTTCCGATTGCTGGTACCGATCAACGGCGGGCACGTCTCGGTCACGGTCGCTCCCGCCGGGCAGCCGATCATGCTGTCCGGGCCGATCCTGCAATTGACCGACCGGCTCCGGGTGCCATCCGCCGGCGGCTGATCGACGGCCCGCGTTGCCTCCCGTTGTCCTCGTCGTATCTTCACCGTCATGAGTTCCTGTTACTTCGTCGCCCGTCCATCGGTTCACGCGTAGGATCATCGGTGTCGTATTCGATTCGCATGCAGGGCGTGGAGATCGGCACGACGGCGCTGGCACAGTTCGATGCCCGCCTGGGCGTCGCTTATGGCGGGTTCCTGCCCGGCGCCGCCTACGAACTGGTGCAGGACATCTTCCGTCTCTATGCGGAGGCCTCCCCGGTGTCCGAGGACGGCACCCGGGACGAAGCCACGCTGGAGCGGTACATGCGTGCCCGCGACACGCTGGGCCTGGAGTTGATGGACGCGTCCGGCGCCGTCATCCCGACGACCGCCATCGACATCTCCGACTATTCCAAGGAGTCGGGCACCGAAGCTTATGAAGTCATGGTGTACCTGGCGGAGCCGAGCGACTGGGACGGAGCCCAGGACTGAGTTCGACCAGGTCAACGACCTACTATCAGGAAGGCAGGAATGCACCAAGTCGTCGCCCGCCACATCGATGGAACGATCATCAAGGGGTCCAGTCACGACGTGGCCCCTGGCAAGCCCGTGTGCCACATCAAGAACGAGGAAGGAACGCACCGGATCGACTTCGCCGACCTCAAGGCGTTGTACTTCGTGAAGGATCTGATCGGCGACCCCGAGCGCGACGATTCCCAGGAGCCGATGGAGGACGACATCCGGCGCCGGGGGTCGCGGCTCATGGAGATCATCTTCATGGACGACGAGCGCCTGGTGGTGCTGTGCAACAGCTTTCCGCCCCGCGGAGACCGCTTCTTCGTTCTCCCGGTCGACCTCGAGAGCAACAACTCCCGCATTCTGGTCAACCGGGGAGCCGTGGCGGCGATGAACCCGCTCGACGCGTGAGTCGAACCGTGGCCGAGTCGGTGTCGTCGTCGGTCGGTGGCCAGTCCGAGGTGGGCCAACTGGAGACCGTGCTCCTCAAGGACGCCTGGGCCGCCTTCGAGTCGGTGGAACGCGTGGCCGGCCAATGGCGGACGCTTGGTTGGTCCGCGCTGCCCGACCTGCACCAGGCGGGAGAGGAGTCGGCCGCGCTGGCCGAACTGCTCCGGTCGCTGGGAGTCCAGGTCGTTGCCGTGCCTCCGGACGGGCGCGTGGGCATGGATTCGCTCTACGTCCGTGACGCCGCGGTGGTGTGCGATCGCGGAGCCATCCTGTGCCGAATGGGAAAGGCCGGCAGGGCCGGCGAACCCGAGGCGCTCCGCGCCACGTTCGAGGCTCTCGGCGTTCCGATCATCGGCGCCATCGAAGGCGATGGCCGTCTCGAAGGCGGCGACGTGGTCTGGCTGGACGACACCACGCTGGCGGTCGGGCGAGGCTACCGCACCAACGAGAGCGGCATTCGTCAGTTGCGAACGCTGCTCTCGAACACCGTCGACGATTGCATCGTGGTGCATCTGCCGCACGCCACGGGTCCGGACGGCGTCTTCCACCTGATGTCGGTCATCAGCCCCATCGATCGTGACCTGGCCGTGGTGTACTCCCCGTTGATGAGCGTTCCGTTCCGTGAAACGCTGCTGGCGCGGGGGGTCACGCTGGTCGAGGTGCCCGAGGAGGAGTACCACACGCTGGGTGGCAACATTCTGGCCGTGGCGCCGCGCCGCGTCGTGATGGTTGCCGGCAATCCCGTCACCAGGGCGCGCCTGGAGGCGCACGACGTCGAGGTCCATGAGATCTCGGGGCAGGACATCGCCCTCAAGGGGTCCGGCGGGCCCACCTGTCTCACGCGACCGGTATTGAGGCGGCCGGTCGCGGCCGGCTAGGCACCGATGTACTTTCAGTCCAGAAAGAGGCCGCGACGTCGTGCACGGTCCGTAGGAACGGGAAGACCACCTCGAGGAGGAACCATGGGTCGGTATGGAACGGTCGCGCTTGGCCTGGTGGCTGCCGCGGGCGTGGCGGGATGTGGCTCCGGTAACAACCAGGCCGCCGTGGCACCCGCGTGTGAAGCGGCGGAGGGAATACTCCCCGCAAGTGCTTCCGCCGAGACCTGGGCGGGAACCTACCTTCTGACGATGGTGGCGACCGCCGGGGACAGCGCCGGCCACAGCGTCACGGGGCAGATGCGACTCGCGGTCCAGGCGGACTCACTGCAGACGCCGGCCATCGGCAGCCCCATGGGTGGAGCGCGCATGCCGATGTATGGATCCACGGACATCGATCTCGTACCCATCCATGCCGTAGAGGTCGGCGACCTCGACACCGACGATCCGGCTTCCCCCGGCGTGCTCGTCATTCAGCGCCCCGTGGAACTCGACGGTGGCTCGTCCACGGAGATCACCGTGCGCCTGGGCTCGGAAGCCAACCGCCGGGGCGCCACGCGGTTCGACGGCGGCTACACGGCCTTGTTCGTGCGGCAGGCCAGTGCCACGGGCTTTGCCGGGACGTGGGCCAGTGGCGTCACGGGGCAGATGTCCAACGGGCATTTCTGTGCCCAGAAGGTCGACGACTGACGTCAGCCCCTGGGCCCGGTTAGCGGTCAGGCGGCGGTTCCGGAGTGGGTTCTGGGACCGCCGCTTCGACGTCCAGACCCACTTGCCGCATCAGGGCCAGGGCATTGCTGTGGCGCACCACGCCCTCATGCAGACGGTAGTCGAACACCATGCGCCCCGCTTCGATATGGTCCCGGAGATGAAGGTTCCGGATGCGCCCTTCGGGGACGCCTTCCAACGACGCCAGCGCCAGATCGTGCGTCGTCACCACACCGATGGCGCCGCGCTGCAGGATCCCGCGAACGATGGCGCCGGCTCCGATGCGGCGATCATGCGAGTTGGTTCCGTGCAGCAGTTCGTCGATCAGACAGAGGGTCGGCCCCTGGGCGGCCAGGGAGATCATGCTCTGCAACTGCAGGATCTCGGCGTAGAACCGGGATCGGCCATCCTGCAACGAATCCCGGACACGAATCGAGGCCGCGACCGTGAGCGGGGACATGCTGAGCGAACGGGCCATGACGCCGGCCCCGGCCTGGGCCAGCACGGCGTTGACGCCGATGGTGCGGAGGAGCGTGCTCTTGCCGGACATGTTGGAGCCGCTCAGGACCCAGAGTGGCGTGGCGTCGCCCAGCGCCACATCGTTTCGGACGCAGGCCTGCGGCGGCAGCAGCGGGTGTCCCAGTCCGGTCGATTCGAAATGCGTCGTGCCCTCCGTCAGCTTCGGGAAGACATCGTCGGGATGATCGAACGCCCGGCCCGCCAGTGCGCACAGGGCCTCGAGCTGCCCGATGGCGTCGAGCCAGCGGGCCACGGCGTCGCCGTGGCGCCGGCGCCAGGACTCGATGGCGAGCGCCAGTTGGGTCGCGAGAAACAACGCACTGGCCACGGGGATGAACAACGCGTTGCGTCGCGATTCCAACCAGGCCACATGGCGCATGAGGCGGGCGATGGCCCGGGACGGCGCCACCCCGCCGTCCACGACCGCCGCATGGAGCTCGGCCAACAGGGGATCGGTGAACGTCTCTCGTTCGAAACGGGCCAGCAGCGCCAAGAGCACGCCGAGTGATCTGGCTGGGCCTTCGACGTCCCTGATGAGCTCTCGGACCGTCCCGCGATAGCGGGCCGCCAGGGCCATCTGAATCGTGACCGCCACGCCCGGGGCCCAGCCCGGTAGCCCGAAGAAGAGCCACCCCAACAGGGAGGCCGTCGTCACCAGCCCCATGGCGAATGCGATGAGCCGGAACAGATGCGAGTACCCTTCCGCCCGACGCTCCGCCCAGCGTGCCAACCCGAGGTCCTCTTCGTGGGGCCCGATATCGGTTCCCAGAACGGCGAGGTCCTCTCGAAAGTCGAGCATCGGAGCCAGGGTCGCCACGGCGCCCTGCCGCTTCCGGATGGTGCCCGGGTCGGCACGGGTCGATAACCAGGAAGCCAGGGTCGCCTCGCCTCGCTCGGTCCGGGCCGTGGAGAGATACTGGAACAGCGAGGCCTCCCCGAACAGGTCGAGGTCGGTGCTGTAGGGATGCTCTTCAGAGGAGAATCGCGACCCGGTCGGGCCGTGGCCAGCCCAGGTGCCGTCGAGTCTGGCAAGGCCGCGCGCCGAGAATGCCGCCCGCCGTTCGGCGCGGGTTCGGATGCGGCGGACCCGTTCGTGCCACAGGCCCAGGACGACGAACAGTGCCACTGGGAGGGTGAGCCACACTGGCGAGATGGCTCGCGCGGCGAACGCCAGCCACACCAGCACGACGGCGGCGAGAAACGCCACCATCCTGGCGTTTCCCATCCGCAACTCCCGGGCGGTCTGCTGCTCGACCGTGGCGCGGTGTCGGGCCTGGCGTCTCTCGTACTCGACGCGTGGAACGGATCGCTCTACCTTCTCGGGCATGTCCTCTCGCGCGTAGCGGTGGGTCACGTGGGATGCGACGCAATCTAGTCATGGAAGGCGGAGCGAGTGGATGACTGACCTCACCCTCGTCGGTGCCGGGCACCTCGTGCTCGGGCTGTTGCTGACGTTCGACGTGTTGATGCACAAGCACCGTCCGGTGTCCGCGGTACTGTGGATGGGTATCGTGTGGACGCTGCCGTATGGCGGGGCCGTTCTCTATCTCACGTTCGGCATGGATCGTGTCCGCCGCAGCACCCGGGCCCGGGAAGCGGCTGGAGCCCTTGTGGCGCAGCGCGCCATGGCGCACCCGACCGCCGAGCGGCTGGTCGCCTCGAGCCCCGCATGGAGAGTGGCCCGTTACCAGGGGCACCCCGCGTCGCGCATCCTCAGGGCCACCGACCTCGCGGTGCACAGCTACTGGCTGGTCCCGGGCAACAAGGTCTCCTTGCTGGTGGACGGCGACGACTTCTATCCGGAGCTGTTCCGTGCCATAGAGGCGGCCCAGAAGACCATCCACCTCCAGACGTTCATCTACGCGCGGGACGATTTCGGCTGGGAGCTGTTGGCGCGGCTGACGCGGAAGGCGCGGGATGGCGTCACGGTTCGGCTGCTGTACGATCGGTTCGGGTCCAGCGGCGCCTTCTTCTCGCGGATGTTCGAACCCGCCAAGAAGGCCGGCGTGCGGGCCCGATCCATCAGCCAGGCCAACCCGCTCAAGGGGCGCTTCCAGATCAACCTCCGCAATCACCGGAAGGTCGCGGTCATCGATGGACAAACGGCGTTCGCCGGCGGCATCAACATCAGCGCCGAGAACCTGAGCCGCCACACCGGAGGCGAGCCCATTCGGGACTACCACTGTCGCCTCGAAGGCCCCGCCGTAGCCGACCTGCAGTTGCAGTTCCTGCAGGACTGGTACTACGCCACCCGCGAGCCGCTGGACCGGCTGGTACACGACGACATGTTCCCGCGCCTCGCGGAGGCCGGTACCGGGCTGGTCAAGATCGTGCCGGGTGGCCCGGTGCGTCACGGCCAGGGCTTGGACGACGCCATGTTCGCCGCCATCACCGCTGCCGAGGAGTCGCTGAAGATCACCACACCCTACTTCGTCCCGGACGAACCGATCGTGGAGGCGATTCGCATCGCCGCACTCAAGGGCGTGGCGGTGGACCTCGTCGTTCCCCGGAAGAACAACCACTGGTACACCGGCGCCGCCGCCCGGTCGCTGTACGGACCGTTGCTCAAGGTCGGGGTGCGCATTCACGAGCGGTATCCCCCGTTCATGCACGCCAAGTCGATGGTGATCGACGGACAGGTGGCGCTGGTCGGGTCCGCCAATCTCGACTACCGGAGCCTGCACCTGAACTTCGAGACCAACCTCCTGGTGGCTGACGATGCCTTCGTGGCGTCCCTGACGCGACAGATCGATCGGGAAATCGAAGCCAGCGTGTCCGTGGTGTTGGACGAACACGAGGCTCGTCCGGTGAGCCGGCGCCTGGTGCAGAACTTCTGCTACCTCTTCCAACCGCTCCTCTGACCATGACCCTCGACGTGCGCCCCGCGACCCGGGAAGACTGGCCGGCGATCTGGGACCTCATGGAGCCGATCCTGGTCGCGGGAGAAACCTATGTGTGGGAAGGGATCGGCTCCGGAGACGCCGAGCGCCTCTGGATGGCCGCCGGGGCCAGCGTCTTCGTGGCGTTGCACGACGGGGTCCTCGTTGGCACCTATGTCCTCAAGCCGAACCAGCCCGGCCGCGGGGCACACGTGTGCAACGCGGCCTTCATGGTGGCCCCCCAAGCCCAGGGAGTCGGGGCCGGGCGACGCATGATCGAGCATGCGCTCGACAGCGCCCGGGCCCAGGGCTACCGTGCCATGCAGTTCAACATGGTGGTCAGCACCAACGACCGGGCCATCGACCTGTGGCGCCGCCATGGTTTCGAGGAGGTGGGCCGTCTCCCGAAGGCATTCCGCCACGAACGGTTGGGGCTCGTGGACGCCCTGATCATGTACCGCAGCCTGGAAGACTGACATGCCCTTGCGACGCGTCGCTGTTTTCTGTGGGTCGAGCACCGGCCGACGTGATGCCTACCGGGCCGCCGCGCAGGACACCGGCCAGGCCATCGCCGCGCGTGGTCTCGAACTGGTGTACGGTGGCGCCGGCCGTGGACTCATGGGGATCATGGCGGACGCCGTGCTCGAGGGTGGAGGCCGTGTCACCGGGGTGATTCCGCGCTCCATGGTCCAGCGGGAGGTGGCCCACACGGGGCTGACGGAGCTGCGCATCGTGGAGACGATGCACCAGCGAAAAGCCGAGATGGCATCGTTGGCGGACGGCTTCCTGGCGTTGCCGGGCGGGTTGGGAACCTTGGAGGAGCTGTTCGAGACCTGGACCTGGGCCCAATTGGGGATGCACGACAAACCCTTCGGCGTGCTCAACGTCGCCGGGTACTTCGATCCGCTCCTCGGCATGGTGGAGCGCATGGTCGGGGAGGGCTTCATCCCGGCTGATCAGGTGGCGCGACTGCGCTCCGACTCCGATCCTGGCCTGGTACTCGACTGGCTCAATGGCGCCGGAGCATAACGGGGCTTCAGTTGCGGCACGTACCCCTGGGAACATATTCAGCATCAATGGACTATTGAGAGGGACGCCGGGAACAGCGAGGCATCGGCGCGGCGCTACCGAGGAGTCCCAATGGCAGAGCGAAACCGAAGCGACGATGGCGGACAGTGGTACAAGGTGCTGGAACCAAGCGGTCTGTCCGAAGGGCGCGTCGCTTCGGTCACCTGCGCCAACACGACGCTGTGCCTGACCCGATTCGAAGGGACCGTCGCCGCCCTGGACAATCGCTGTCCCCACCAGGGGGGTCCCCTGGGAGAGGGATCCATCGAGCGGGGCATGCTCCGCTGCCCCTGGCACGGTTGGGACTTCCATCCGACGACCGGCCAGCCGCCTGGCGGGTTCGACGACGGCGTGACCACGTACCCGGTCGAGGAGCGCGACGACGGGGTCTACGTCCGGATCGCGGACCCACCGGAACACCAAGCCACCGTGGCCGACGTGATGGTCGAGACCATGGTGAACTGGGGTGTCCGGCACGTCTGGGGCATGGTGGGGCATTCCAACCTTGGGTTGGCCGACGCCATCCGGCGCCAGGCCGAAGCCGGTCGCATAGCGTTCTACGGGATCCGCCACGAAGGCGCGGCATCGTTCGCCGCATCGGCCTACGGCAAGCTCACCGGCAGGCCGGCCGCCTGCATGGCCATCGCCGGCCCCGGGGCCACCAACCTGCTGACGGGGTTGTGGGACGCCAACGTCGACCGGGCGCCGGTGCTGGCGTTGACCGGCCAGGTCGAGACACAGGTCCTCGGACCGGGGGCCTTTCAGGAAATCGACCTTCTGGCCGCCTTTGGGAAGGTGGCCCAGTGGGCCCAGCCCGTGTTGTCGTCGAGTCGCCACACGGAGTTGATGACCCTGGCGTGCAAGAGCGCCATCCTCAACCGCGGGGTCGCCCACCTCATCTTCCCCGACGAAGTCACGGTCCAGCCGGCGACATCTCCGAAAGCCGGCGGTTCCAAAGGCCGGATCACCCTTCGGGAGATCGCTCCTCCGGCAGAGGCCTTCCAGTCCGCCGTCGAGGTCCTGTCAGGCGCCCGGCGGCCGGTCATCATCGTCGGCCACGGGGCCCGTTTCCATATGGACGAGGTGATGGCGCTGGCGGAGGACCTCGGCGCTCCGGTGGTGACCACGTTCAAGGGCAAGGGGCTGGTGCCGGACGACCACCCGCTCGGTTGCGGTGTGCTGGGCCGCAGCGGAACCCCCATTGCCAGCTGGTTCATGAACGAAGCGGACTGCCTGCTGGTCTTCGGGGCCAGCTTCAGCAATCACACAGGGATTACCCCCAAGAAGCCGATCATCCAGGTCGACTACGACCCCATGGTGCTGGGAAAATTCCACCCCGTGGCGGTGCCGGTGTGGGGGGAGATCGGCGTGACGGCGCGTCAGTTGCGGGCGGCGCTGTCCGGATCCGGTACCGCCACCGACCAGCGGCCCGAGGTGGCCGAACGGTGGAGTATCTGGCGGGCCGAAAAGGAACGGCGTGCCGCGGACTTCCGGGGCAGGGGCGTTGGTGCGGCAGCGTTGTTCGCGACCCTGTCCGGGTTGGTGCCGGACGATGCCATCATCGCGGTGGACGTCGGGAACAACACCTATTCGTTCGGGCGCTACTTCGAGTGCCGCCGCCAGGCCGTCCTGATGTCGGGTTACCTCGGCTCGATTGGATTCGCTTTTCCGGCTGCCATGGGCGCCTGGGCTGCCACCCAGGAGGACGACCCCCGCTTCCAGGGCCGCAAAGTGGTTTCCGTGTCCGGGGACGGTGGATTCGGACAGTACATGGCCGAGCTCACCACTGCCGTCAAGTACGGCATGAACATCACCCACGTCTTGCTGAACAACGACGAACTCGGCAAGATCAGCAAGGAGCAACGCGCCGGTCGCTGGGACGTGTGGCAAACGTCGCTCCACAATCCCAGTTTCGCCGCCTATGCCGAGCAATGCGGTGCGCTCGGTATCCGGGTGGACACCCCGGAGAGCGTCGCGGGCGCGCTCGAGCGCGCCTTGGGGCACGACGGACCCAGCCTGGTCGAGGTGATTTCCGATGTCGATCTCATCTGATCTGCCATGACGGTCACGAAGCTTGCCGGGTGGCAGGAGGTCGGTTCGCCGATCCCGACGGCGCTGGAAGACGTGCGCTTGCAGCTCCACTGGGCCGCGCAGGTCGTAGGCGCCGTTGGCCACACCTTTGCCACCCCGGCCGATGACGACAGCCACACCGCTCTGACATGGCACCCGCGTTTCCAGATGATGATGGGAACACCCGTCGGGACGGTGGGGCCGGTCCGGGCGGCGCTGGCCCCGGGGCGATTCCTGCTGCGCCTCGTCGCGCTGGATGATGGATCGGTCATCGACGAGTTCCCCCTGGGTGGCGCCACGCTGGATGAGGCCTATCACTGGATGGCGGACGCTCTGCACTCGGCTACCGGCACCCTTACCGGTCCGTTGCGACGTCGGGACTACGACATGCCCGGACACCCCGTCGGGGACGGGGCGCCGTTCGACGGCGACGACCGTCGCGCCGCGATGGAAGTGTCGCGCTGGTTCGGAAACGGCTTCCTGGTGCTGCAGCATGCTCGCGAGTCCTGGCCCGGGGCGGCACCGGTGCGCATCTGGCCTCACCACTTCGACATCGGAACGGTGTTCCCGGTGGAGAGCGGTCGGGAGCCGGGCGCATCCGTCGGGGTCGGCTTGTCGCCCGGCGACGCCACGTTCGGCGAACCCTATTGGTACGCGAACGTCTGGCCGGCGCCGGCGCGCGTCGCCCTCCCCCCGCTCGGTGGGAAGGGACGCTGGCACACGGAGGGTTGGACCGGAGCCATCCTGCTGGGCACCGACTGCGCCCTGGCGGGGCGCGGCCCCGCCCAGGAAGCCAGGGTGCTGGAGTTCCTGGCCAGCGCCGTCCCCGCCGCGAGTACGCTCCTCGAAGCGCACTAATCGAAAGGACATTCATGTCGCGCATCACGATCGCCCGGATGGACGATCTACCCGATCGCACACCGACCCACGCACTCGTTGCCGGGGTCGACCTCGTCGTCATCCGGAATGGAGACGATGTCTCGGTCCTGTACGGCAGATGTCTGCACCGCGGCGCCCTGTTGGCCGATGGGAGAGTCGAAGGG
>JBDHIK010000039.1:0-22393 GCA_039587475.1 Gemmatimonadota bacterium
GGACGACGTCGTCGGCAGCGTACAACTCCGCGGCCGGCGGCGAGAATCTGAAGAACTCCCGGTCGACGCTCCACATGTCGGCGCCAATGACGATGATGAGTGCGGCAGCCGCTCCCGCCCCGCGGAGTTTCGAAATGGTGATCAGCCAGAACACCGCGCCCCCCGCCAGCAGGCCGACCAGCAGTCGAATGGCGCCTGCCTGCAGCGCGCCGGCGTTGGCGGCCACGGTCTGCCCCTGCTGTGGCTCGGCCAGGACCACTGCCAGGGGCTGCAATCCTCCGAGGGCGCCAAGCACGGCGAACGCTGTCAGCACGCCGAGCACCACCATCATCAGCCGACGGCTCACCCCCCCGGAGAGAAGCCGGTCGACGCCGATGCCGGCCCACACCGCCACCACGAAGGCCACCAGGTAGAACGCCATTCCCGGCGCCCGGACCTTCTTCATCATCGGCATGACCTCATACCACAGCCGGTAGAATGGCGTGTGACCCCCGAGGGAGATGAGGAGAAAGAGACCGCCGATGGCGGCCAGGGCCAGGAGCAACGTCCGGCGTTGTTGATCGGTCCAGGCGAAGATCGCCAACGCCACCACCAGAGCGCCGAGGAACTCGGAGTGCAGCTTGAAGAAGTTCCTTCCCCAATAGCTCTCGATGATGCCGTTGAACTGCGGCAGGATGGTACTCATCAGCTCTTCTGGCGGAAGCGAGAAGGCCGTGGAGTATTGCCATCCCAGGCTGGGTCCCCCTGCCCCGCGCGGCGAGTACTGGATGTACTCGAGAAACGGCAACGCCTGCAGTGCCGAGATGGCGATCCCCAGGCCGACGGCCCCCAGACCGGCGGCCAAGGGCTTGACCCAATGGACGTCGCGTGGCCGATCGGGGTCCAGGAAGACCAGGTACAGCGCCCAGAGGCCGGCCGCGACCAGCAGGTAGTACGTGAGCTGGTAGTGGGGGCTCAGGAGCCCAAGCCCCACGACGATGGCGAACAGCCCGTACCAGGAGGGTCTCCGGTCGCGGATGGCCCTCAGCAGCGCCAGGAACGCCAGCGGGGCCAGGGCCGACACGAAGAGCTTCCCGTCATGGCCAGGATTGACCAGTGAGGTCAGGATTCCGGTCATCTGATACGCCAGCCCGCCAACCACCGCACCGGTCCATGACAGATCGAGGGCCCGAAGGAAGGCGTAGGCCAGTATGCCGGCAAGCAGGATGTGCACGGCGAAGCCCAGCGTCATGCCGATGTCGGTGGGCAGGATCCAGCGCAACCACGCCGTGGGGTAGAAGATGTCGCCATGCATGGCGCCGATGTAGGGCATGCCGCCGAACAGATAGGGATTCCACTGAGGAATGGACCCGGTGGACCGGAACATCTCGGCGCCGAAATGGCGAAAACTGTAGCCGGCCGAATACTGGTCACTCATCGGGTTGACCAGGAACTGGCCAAGCGCCATCGGCCACATCAGGGTGGCCGTGGTGACGAAGTACACCGCGGTGGCCACCCAGGCCGGGCGTCGCGGCTCGAAAACGCCGTCAGGCTGTGTCACGAGACGTCCCCCGCGGAACGATCAGGAAGGGCACCGCAACTCCAATCTCGGTGAGCGTGAACAGCAGCCGGGAAGCTACCGCCAAGGCCGTTGCCGGGGCCAGTCCGGCGACACCCTGCATCATGACGACGAAGACGCCCTCACGGACGCCGAGCCCGCCAGGAACCAGCACGACCAGGAAGCCGATCATGTACGCTGCGGCGAAGGCGCCGATGGTCTCCAGGAGTGGGAAGCCCGCCTCCGGCAGGAGGCCTCGGGCCAGCAACCACACGGCAACCCCATAAGCTCCCCACGCGAGCAGGTTGGCCGCCGCACCGGCCACGACGCTGGCGCGGGACGGAAGCGAGGTCTGCTGAAGGGCCATGGCACCGGGGAGACGTGTCAGGAGCCAGCCCAGCCACTTCGGATTCAGCAGGATGATGGTGCCGACGATGGTCACCACGGAAAGTGCCCGGAGCCCGAGCTGGAGCCCCGGCCCGGCTCCCTCGAGGGCCGCCGCTCCTACCAGACTGACCACCACGCTTCCCGTGGCGAAGGCCAGTAATTGCATGACCAGCGCTGAGCCCACGGCCACCGGGGGGCGGATCCCTGCCCGCTGTGCCAGGACGATCATTCCCGCGATGGCCCAGACCTTCCCGGGCACGTACTTGCCCAGGCTGGCAAGGGCCCAGATCCTGGCACTGGCGATGAACGGTAGCGACTGACCCCATCCCACCACCACGGCACGCCAGGCAGCGATCAGGCACGCGTAACCGGCCCAGATGGTCAGCGCCCCTATCAGCAACGGCCAACTGTCCCACCCGAGCTGAAGATCGAGCGTCGAAAACTCGGTCCACTGCCGGGAGAACGCCCTGACCACGAACCACGCCACGATGACCATGACGACGATTTGTCCTGACAGCGCCAGGGCCTTACGTGGCACGGAGGGCCTCGTAGTACCATTCCTCGCATTGGGCCGCGACCACGGCAGGATCCAGGCGGCGGCGCCATTCTTCCCCCAACTCCAGGGCATCGGCATGGCGCCTCGGATGATCGAGCAGTTCCGTGATGGCGCTGGCGATTGCCGCTGCAGTCGGATCGACGACGCGCCCACCACCACCCGTACCCCCCGGCACGATGTCCAGCACGCCACCGCCGTCGCGACACCCAACCACGGACACGCCGGCCATGAAGGCCTCCGCGGCCACAAGACCGAATCCTTCCTGCTCGGCCGGGAACACCATCACCGCCCGTGGGGCCAGGAGACGCCCGACCTCCTCCGGAGGTACCGCACCACAGAACTCGACGTGGCCGGTCATATCCAGTGCCGCGACCCGCTGCTCGAGGTTGTGGCGCTCGGGCCCGTCTCCCGCGATCAGGAGTGGCACCGCCCGGCCCTGGTCCCGTATGAGGGCTGCCGCTTCGATGGCCAGGTGGATCCGTTTCTGCGATGTGAGGCGCGCCAGGACCACGAGACCCGCTCCCGGCTCTTGGCCAGGACCGATCCGGGAGGTGTCGGCCGGCATGGGCTTCACCTTGTGGGGCAGCACCTCACGCCTGGTACGGGTACGGATGATCTCGGCGACGGCGTTGGACACCGCCGTGACGACCTTGGCGCGGTGGATGACCGGCCTGGCCAGGGCACGCGCCAGCGCCGAGCGGTTCAGGATGGCGGCATCGGTGCCGTGTACCGTCAGGACGTAACGGCTTTCCGGCGGGGCGGCGAGACCGCCGGGAACCCACCAATGGGCGTGCAGCACGTCGGCCGCGGCCATCTCTTCCCGGGCGGCTGCCCGAAGGGCACGGTGCAAGCGCCGGAGGGTTCTCATTCCCGCTACGGTTCGGGCCGCATCCGCCATGGTCCCCCGATATGCCAGCGTTTCGTCCTCCGGCTTGGCATAGCGCACGCGCCGCACCACCATACCCTCGTAGCGGGTCGAGCCGGTCCACCCCTCGTCGGCCGGAGCAATGACGCGCACCTCGTGCCCCCGCTGGAGCAATGCCCGCCCCAGCCAGGTGAGAAAGACGCCGGACACGTCGCCCGGCCGTCGAGGAAAGTTGTGGGTCAGAAAGACGATGCGCACGGAGGCAACGTCAGGAGCGGCGTGACCGGCTGACCGTCTTCCCCAGGGCCCGAAGCTCCTCCCGCAGTCCAGCGATCATTTCGCCGACGAAGCCGAAGCCGAACAGGGCCACGCCGGAGATGACCAGCACCACGATGAGGTCCAGGAGGGGGCGGAATCCGACCCCGAACACGAAGCGCTGGATGAGCCCGAACACGCCGACGGCGAAGCCGATGGTGAAGAGGATGCCGCCAAGGAGGCCGAAGAACAGCATCGGCTTGCGGCCGAATCGGAGGAGGAACCAGACCGACAGGAGGTCGAACACGCCGACGGGGATACGGCGCCAGGTGAACTTCGAGACGCCGGCGGTACGTGGGTACAACGGGACGGGACGGGAGGTGAGGCGGAAGCCGTCCATGACCGCGATCACGACCATGAAGCGGTGCCAATCCGGCCGCTCGGGCACCGCGCTCAGGATCTCGCGCCGGAAGGCCTTGACCGAGTTGAGATCCGTGACCCGCACACCGAACAGCCGCCGGCTGAGCGCGTTGTACACGCGAGAGACGAACGCCTTCTCGTATTTGCCCTGTTTGGTCCCGGTGACGATATCGGCTTCGCCATCGAGGATGGGGCTCACCAGCGTGGGAATGTCCTCCGGCCGATACTGCAGATCGGCCGGGTAGAACACGAGGACGTCCCCGGTCGCGGCATCGGCGGCGCTGTGGAGCGCGTCGGCAATACCCCGCCCATTGCGGTGGGTGATGACCCGGAGCATGGCATGCTCGTCCGCCAACTCGGCCAGGACGACGGCGGTGTCATCCCGTGATCCGTCATCCACGATGACGATGTCATAGGAGAAGGGCGCGCCGTCCAGCGCCGTTCGGCACTGGGACATGAACTCGCGGAGGTTGGGTGCTTCATCCCGTGCCGGGACGAGCACACTGACGTCGACGGCGGCGGGCGTGCCGGTCATACCCGTTTGCGCATCCGTGCCGGAAGAATGCCCAGTTGATCGCGGTACTTGGCCACCGTCCGGCGGGCGATCTTGATGCCCTGCTCCTGGAACTTGTGCACGATCTGCTGGTCAGTCAGCGGCTTCCCGGAGTCCTCGTCGGCGATCATCTTCTGGAGCTTGGCCCGAATGGACCGGGCGCTGGCGTCTTCCCCGGACGACGTCGACAGCGCCGAGGAGAAGAAGAACTTGAGTGGCAGGACTCCGCGCGGCGTCTGCACGTACTTCTCGTTGGTCACCCGCGAGACCGTCGACTCGTGCATGTCGATCACCTCGGCCACTTCACGCAACGTGAGTGGCTTGAGATGTTCGATGCCCTTTTCGAAGAACTCCCGTTGCCGGTCGACGATGAAGTTCATCACCTTGAGCATGGTCTGGCGGCGTTGCTCGATGGCCTGAATCATCCAGCTGGCACTGTTCATCTTGGTGGCGATGAACTCCCGGTTCTCCTGTGTCATCTTCTTGCGATCCCGGGCGATCTCCTGATAGGATCGGCTCAGCCGCAGGCGGGGTACGCCGGTGTCGTTCAGGAAGACGTGATAGATGCCGTCGACCTTCTCCACGACCAGATCGGGCGTGACATACCCCTCGTTGCCGGACGAGTACTTGAGGCCCGGCTTGGGATCGAGGCTCGCCAACTCGTCCGCAGCCGCCTGCACGGTGGTCGGCTCGACGCCGAATCGCTTGGCCAGATCATTCCACCGGTGCGCCTTGAGATCGTCGAAGGCCTCGTGCACCAGTCGATAGGGCAGCGTGTCCGTCTCGCCAAGGTCCACGAGCTGGAGGAGCAGGCACTCACGCACGTCTCGCGACCCGACGCCTGCGGGATCCAGGAGCTGGATGATCCGCAACATCTCCTCGACCTCGTCCACGGTGTAGAGCTCGACCCCCGGCGGGGCGACCAGCGGGACGGGTTCCGGCGCCGAGTCGGCGGCGGGTTCCGGCGCCGGCTCGGCATCGGGGATGTCCATCGGCGCCACCGCATCGGCCGCCACCGAGTCGGTGATCGACTCCACCATCATGCCGGCCATCCCGGACTCGGGCGCCTCCACCGTCTCCTCGGGAGCACCAACGTCGTCGAGGTCGACGTCGTCCGGATCGTCGTCGTCCATCCCGGGCGCATTGGCGATGAGCAACTGGTTGACCGACCGTGCGATCTCGTCCAGCGTGGCCGCCAGACGTCCATCCTCCTGGATATTCCCCAGGAATTCCTCTGCCAGGAGCTGCTGCCGGGGCGTGAGATCCAGCAGGGACAGCTGATCACGCAGGTGATCGATGAGGTCGCGCAGCTCCACCGTGACCGGTTCGGTGTATTCGAGGCTCTCGTATTGCGCCTTGGTGCCGCCCACATCGAACCCGTTGAGCAGCACCTCCTCCCAGTCCATCTCGTCGTCCTTCTGCTGCCGTTCCTTCTCCTGCTCCTGATCGGCTGGCTGGGACTCTGCAGGCAGCTCCTCGTCTTCCATCAATTCCAGAAACGGGTTGACCAACAGCTCCTGTTTGAGGTGCTGCTGCAACTCCATCATCGGCATGTACAGCATGTCCATCGCCTGGTACAGGCGAGGGTTGACCCTCATCTCCTGGCGGAGTCCGATGTGCTGCGAAAGGCCGACCTTCATGCGACCGCCTCGAAACGGCTGCGGAGGCGCGCCGTGAGCGTGGGACCGAGGTAGACCTGGGCCACCTCATCATTGTAGACCAGCTCGCGGACCGTCCCCGCGGCCTGGACCTTCCCTTCGAACATGATGTAGGCCCGGTCCACGATGTCGAGCGTTTGCTCGACGTTGTGGTCGGTGATCAGCACGCCGATGCCCCGGTGCCTCAGGCTGGCGACGATGGTCTGGATATCGTGCACCGCAATCGGGTCGACGCCGGCAAACGGCTCGTCGAGCAACATGAAGCGCGGGTCCGTCACCAGGGCACGGGTGATCTCCAGCCGCCGCCGTTCGCCACCGCTCAGGGCATAGGCCTTCTGATCCCGCAGGTGTTTGATCGCCAGTTCGTCCAGCATCGTCTCCAGCCGTGCGTGACGTTCCTCACGCGTGAGGTTCATGGTTTCCAGAATGGCCATGACGTTCTGTGCCACGGTCATTTTCCGAAAGACGGACGGCTCCTGCGCCAGATAGCCGAGCCCTTTGCGGGCCCGCCGATACATCGGTGCTGTCGTCAACTCGAGGTCATCGATCAGCACCCGGCCACGGTCCGGTCGAATGAGCCCCGTCAATAGATAAAAGGTCGTGGTCTTTCCCGCACCGTTGGGACCCAGCAGCCCCACGATCTCCCCCTGGGTCAACTGCACGGAGACATCGTCAACGACCCGGCGCCGCTTGAACGATTTGCACAGCCCTTCGCCCCGGAGCACGCTGCCGCGGATCGAGGTCCCCGACCGCAACAGCGAATCACGTCGGTGCCATCCGGCCTTGGCCATGTCCACCATGGCCGCCGCGAGCGCCTCCCGGCCTCCCTCCGGCGCGCGCCACCAGTCGCCTGCCAGACGAACCACCCGCCAGCCGTCCTCCTGCCCGTCCTCGATCCAGCCGTCGATGGCCAGGCGGGGCAGCACCGACAGCCGGAGGCTCTCCCGGACGGCCTCGCCGGAGACTTCGGGGCTGCCTCCCTGCCCCATGCTGCCTTCCGATGCGGCGAACTCGTGTCGAAACCCCGGCACCAGGGTGTTGAACTCCGCGGCGCCGCCCTCGTCGGCGGCTCTGAGCAGGGCCGCAAGCGCCACGGAAAGGGACGGGTCCTTCTCACGCAGAGAGATGACGGCGGATGGGGCGGTCATGGACCCCCTCCGGTGGAGTCATCCTTGGCCGGCTGGTTCCCAGGGGGACGAGTCGCGGGATCGTCATCCGGCGGCAGACCGGCCGCCGGCTCGAGCTGGACGCCCTGCACCTGACCATGCACGTCGACCCGGTCCACCCCCTCTTCCGGGGGCAACTTCATCGTGATGATGATGACCTCTCCCACGACGTAGTTCAGTCCTGGGCGGCCCGTCCCTGGTGACCATATCTGCCGGAAGGACCGGGCATCGGCGTGGGCCTCGAGCCGCTCGAGGGCCGTGCCCCCGCCAGCGGAATCGCCCGAGGCAAAGGTGGCCAGCACGGTGTCACCGGCAATCCAGTCCGGTTCCCCGGTCACCGAGTCCGGGGCCGTCTCCAGCATGGCGGTCCCAATGGCATGGAGTGCCGAGAGGCGCCCGCCGGGGAACTCCAGCGCCAGGGAGTCTGCTGCCACCCTGTAGTCGTCAGATTCGGCCAGAGGCCGGACACCGCTGCCCCACGAGTCGATGTGGTCCGGTCGCTCATCCTGGAGACGGACGGCAACGGTGTCGCCACGCAGGTCCCACTCGTCGTTGACCGCGTGGGCAGAATCGCTGGCGATGACGCGCCGCAGCGCTTTGTCCTCCAACTCCAGGTCGATGCGTTCTCCCGTGAGGGTATACGGTTCAGTCCCCTTCCCCTCGATGGCAGGACGGCCGCCGATCAACGCGCCCCGGTTGCCGGCACCGGCGTCGAGCCACAGGGAGTCACTCCGACCGGAGAAGTCGCTCCGGTCGATGGTGACGGCTCCGCCAGCCCAGATCCGGTCGTCCCCGAGCATCCGTACCCGGTCCGCCACGATGACGTAGGGTTCGCCAGCCGGTGCAGCAGAGTCCGCCACGGCATAGAGGATGGTCGGCCGCCCAACGGCGTAGATCGAAGCTTCGTCTCGGACGCCGGTCTGGGGGCGGAAGTAGTCCAGCGAAGGTCCGGTCAGCGTGGAGCCGGTTTCGAGATTCCGGGTGAAGACATTGCCCCGTGCTTCCCACCGGGCGCCGTCCTGGAACCAGGTGCCCGTGTCCGCGTCGAGCGCCATGGCCGAATCCCGGTAGCGGACGGTCCCGATGAAATGGGTGATGTCACCACCACGGTAGGAGGCGACACTGTCACTCGTCATGCGGATGGAGGTGCCCTGGCAAAACAGCCTGACGCCTCCGCCGGCAAAGTAGTTGGTGCCGGCCGGCGTCTCCTGGGCCGTTCCCTGGTTGCCGATATGCTCGATGCGGAAGATGCACTCGTCCTGCGCCTCCGCCGGCCCTGGCGCAACGACCGCCAGTACCAGGGTCAGCGCCGCGCTTTTCACGGGTCCTGCCCCGGAAGCAGCATGGTACCCGGGGCATCGCCGTCCTGCCCTCCACGCGGCTGGTCGGTGACCGTGAAGGTGAAGTTGGGGTCGGACCGGAAACCGTTCCCTTCGATGGTGCCCCCGTCCGTCAGATAGGTGAAGAACTGATCGGTCGAAAGTTCGTTGGCGTCTCGGTCGTACTGGAGGTAGGACGTCCTCAGGATCTTGCCGTCGACCGATTCGACGACCACGTTGCCTTTCGCCTCCATGGCGCCGGTGTTGAGGCGATACACCCCCGAGTCCGCCGTGAGCACGGACATTTCGACACCCGCGGGGTCGTAGAAAGTGAGATGCACGCCTCGCAGGTCGTACAGGCCGGTGGCGTTGTAGACCATGGCCGTGTCGGCCTGCAGGCGGTGGCGGCGCACGCCCTCGGGCGCAATGAGGGTGGTCACCCCGTAGAGCACCTGGTCGGCCGAATCACCGGCTTCCAGGACGGCCACCGGCCGAATGGTGTCATCCTGGCAGGCGGCCAGCGCCCCACCAGCCATGGCCACCACCACCGCCAGCGATCCGCGAGCGAGCCTCCACGCCCCCCGGCTGCCCGGCCTCATGATCCCAGAACCGGGCCGGAGTCGAGCGCGTCCCGGGCCTCGAGAAACCGCCGTACGGTTTCCTCCCATTCGCCCCGGGCCTGGAGCAGACGCTCGATCACTTCGCGCACGGCGCCGTGGCCTCCCGAAGCGGTCGTCACGTAGGCCGCCAGCGCCCGCAGTTCCGGGACGGCGTTCGCCACGGCCACCGGCAGCCCCACCCGCTGGAACACCGGCAGGTCGGCCAGATCGTCGCCCACGAAGGCCACTTCCTCCCAGGAGAGACCACGACGATCCCGGAGTGCCTGGAAGGCCGGGATCTTCCGCGCGCCGGCATCCTGCAGCACCTCGTCGATGCCGAGTTCCCGGGCCCGGGCGCTGGTGGCGGCTGACACACGGCCACTCACCAGCGCGACCTCGAGCCCGCTGCCGCGCAGCATGGCAATGCCAAGGCCGTCCTGGATGTCGAAGCGCTTGTACTCCACGACCTCGTCGCCGACCGCGCCGATGTAGACACCATTGTCGGTCAGGACGCCGTCAACATCGAGACCGAGGAGACGGATGCGCTTGGCGCTGGTTGCGTCGAGCATGCCGGATCACACCGTGGACGGTGCCTTGCCGGCGCTGGCGGACGGGCTCTGATCCCGCTTGGACCGGACGTCGAGGGCCGCCTCGATCAGTCCACGGAACAGCGGGTGCGGACGGGTGGGCCGGGACTTGAGCTCGGGGTGGAACTGGCACCCCACGAACCACGGATGATCCGGCAGTTCGATGATCTCGACCAGGCCGCCGTCGGGCGACTGCCCCGAGAGCCGCATGCCGAACTCGGCGAGGACGTCCCGGTAGGCGTTGCTGACCTCCCAGCGGTGCCGGTGCCGCTCACTGATCTCGAGCGCCCCGTAGATCTGGGCCACTCGCGACCCTTCCCGGAGCCGGGCCGGGTAGGCACCCAGGCGCATGGTGCCCCCAAGGTTCTCGACGTCGTGCTGCGAGGTCATCAGGGCGATGACGGGCGTCTCGCATTCCGGAGCGAACTCGGTGCTGTTGGTGTCCGGCAGCTGACAGACATTGCGAGCGAACTCGATGATGGCGACCTGCATTCCCAGGCAGATCCCGAAGAACGGCAACCCGTGCTCCCGGGCCCACCGAACCGCTTCCACCATGCCCTCGATGCCCCGTTCGCCAAACCCTCCGGGAATGAGCAGGCCGTCGATGCCGCTCAGGAGCTTGCCGGCGGACTCGAAATCGGTGAAGCGATCGCTGGCGATCCACTCGATCTCCACCTTGCTGTCGTTGGGGATGCCGCCGTGGATCAGGGCTTCCTGGACCGACTTGTACGAGTCGTGCAGGTCCGTGTACTTCCCCACGACCGCGATGCGGACCGCCCGGGTCGGCTGGAGAATCCGCTCCGTCATGGCCTTCCAGGAGCGGAGATCCGGTTCCTTGGTGTCGAGCCGCAACCGATCACACACGGTGCGATCGAGCCCCTGCTCCTGGAACAGGTTTGGGACCTCGTAGATCGACTGCACGTCGGGGCTCTCGATGACGCACCCAAAATCCACGTTGCAGAACAGGGCGATCTTGCGCTTGATGTCGGCCTCGAGCGGCTTCTCCGTCCTGCAGATCAGGATGTCCGGCTGGATTCCGATCTGCATCAGGTCCCGGACCGAGTGCTGTGTCGGTTTGGTCTTCACCTCACCGGCGGCCGAGAGGTAGGGCAGCAGCGTCAGGTGAATGAAGGTGGCGTTGTCGCGTCCCACTTCCTGGCGGAATTGGCGAATGGCCTCCAGGAACGGCAGCGATTCGATGTCGCCGACCGTGCCCCCGATCTCGGTGATGACGACGTCGTGGCCCGGCGCCGTGCGCCGGATGGCATTCTTGATCTCGTCGGTGATGTGCGGAATCACCTGGACCGTCGACCCGAGATACTCGCCCCGGCGCTCCTTGTTGATCACCGATTGGTAGATGCGGCCCGTGGTGACGTTGTTCTGCTGCGACAGCGAACGGTCGATGAAACGCTCGTAATGCCCTAGATCGAGGTCCGTCTCGGCGCCGTCATCGGTGACGAACACCTCGCCTTGCTGGAACGGCGACATGGTCCCCGGATCGACGTTGATGTAGGGATCGAACTTCTGAATCGTGACCGAGAGGCCACGCTCGACCAGCAGCCGTCCGAGGGACGCCGCAGCGATCCCCTTCCCCAGCGAGGAGACGACGCCACCCGTCACGAAGATGTACTTGGTCGCCGACTGGTTCGTCGATGCGGTCATGCGGTCACCTCGTCGTTGCCAGCCACAGCGCCTCCGCGCGGTTGAGATCCTCGATGGTATCCACCCCCGGAAGGGGATCTTCCTCGATCAGCGCGACCCCGATGGACAGCCCGTGCTGCAGGGCGCGCAACATTTCCAGCTTCTCGGCTTCCTCGACCCTGGTCACGGGACAACGCACCCAGCGCGCCAGGGCGTCCCGGGTGTAGGCGTACATTCCGAGGTGCCGCCAGTAGAGCCCTTCCGTGTCGATGTCGTCGTCG
The DNA here is from genome assembly GCA_039587475.1 of Gemmatimonadota bacterium. GTDB lineage: Bacteria > Gemmatimonadota > Gemmatimonadetes > Gemmatimonadales > GWC2-71-9 > N074bin45. The sequence goes on from JBDHIK010000039.1 coordinate 11,825, forward strand.
CGCCGGTGCGGGATGACGGACCGGGAGAAGTACAGCGCCCGGCCGGTCATGTCGGTCACCACCTTGACCTCGGAGGGGTCCTCGGCCTCGACGGCCGACAGGGGACTGGCAGCGGTTCCCACGTCATCCCCGCCCGCAACCCGGTCCAGGGCCCCCTGCACGGCGGCCTTGCTCAGGAACGGCTCATCGCCCTGAATGTTGAGGATGACGTCGAAGTCCCGGTACGCCTCGAGCCCCACGACCTCGGCCACCCGATCGGTCCCGGACGGATGGTCTCCGGCCGTGAGGATGGCTGGCACGTCGGCATGACGTACGACCTGGGCGACCATCGGAGAGTCGGTGGCCACCACCAATTCGTCGACCACACCGTGTTCCTGAACGCACTGAATCACCCGGGTCACCAAAGGTTCGCCGGCCAGGAGGCGGAGCGGTTTGTTCGGGAGTCTGGTGGACCCGAGACGGGCCGGGATGACACCAAGAACACGCATGGTGAAGACTAATAGGGACCGGGTCGCCCTGTCAAAACCCATGCCAGCTTGCAGCCCCCGGCGTGCTGCAAGCCTATCGACTTGGAGGGTAAAGGCTTAGAAAAGCGCTACGGAGCCACCTCGACCACCGCGTCGGCCGAATCTGCGGTCCTGACCTCGACTCGGACCGAAGGCGCCACCACCCGCACTTCGCTGGCCGATTCGGTGGCGATGCCGGCGGCCCTCAGCTCCTCGAGGACCTCGGCGGGAATCGAATCCCCGAAAGCCTCCGCCATGGCGCGGGCGACCGTGGCGGCCACCTCAACGTTGGTCCGCTCGGCGATCAGCTGGGCCTGGACTTCGGCAACCCGAACCTGCTCCCGGACCATCCGGGCATGCTGCCGCTCGATCTGGGACCGGTCCCGGTGCCGGATGTTCTCCGCGATATCACTAGGAATCCACAGGAGGAGAGATTCGCCATTGCCGCGGAAACGGACTTCGCCGAACTCGACATAGCCTTCCGGGAGCTCGGCATGGCACACGAAGGTGGAGTTCTCATCCAGGTCTTCGAGGTCATCGAGCGTCAGCCGACATTGCGACAGCTCCGCCCAGCGGTCGCTACTGCTCAACTCGGCATCGACCTCGACCCACTTGACCTGCTGGGGAGCCTCACGGTGGAACACGACCTTCTTGAGGGACCCCAACCGTTGACCATCTACCTGAAACGGAACGATGTCGAAGGGAAGCGGGATGGCCAGCGGCCCGGCGCCTTCCACCACGTTCCAGGCGCCACGGCCACCGGCCCACACGACCAGGCCAACCACGAAGACGCCCAAGGCGCCGGCGACGATCTTGAACCAATAACTACGCATGTGACCCACTTGGTGAAGGACTCTTCTTTATTAGACGCACGGCATCGCTCTATCGTTGCAGGAAGAGACGTGAAAACGGGCCCCCGAGTTTCAAAGACCTGAGAACATCCCTGAGGTTCTTGCCGCCAAACGCTTGTGCCTCGGTCCGTTGCAGCACCGCACCACGAAGGCGCTTTCTGACGGTCATTTGCGGGGTTCCGAGAGTCTCCTGCGGCTCGCCTCCCCGTTGGGAACATAGCTCCGGGCCCTCGCCGGTCCACCTCTGGCGATGGGCGCTGACAGCCCTTCACCCTCCTTCGACCTTTCTTCAAGATACCAAATCTATCGTAACGCCATATCCGGACTTGGTCCCTCTCGGGTTCCGCGGGTCCCGTTCGAGATATCCCGGGGGTCATCGAGCCCATTGCCCCGCATGGTGCCTGGGGATCAGCTGCCGCGCATCTGCTGACCGGGAACAGTCTTGCCCAAGGCGCCCGATCCGGCCACTTTGAGGCGGTTCGGGGGCCCTCCCCGGCTCGGTCGTTGGTCTTGTCGCGGAGTAATCCTCCTGATTCACAAAGTGCTCCTGGGAGCCCTCGCCGCCCTTCTAGTCGCTCCTCTGATCGTTGGTGCCGACGTAGGTCCGCCCGCACATCTGTCAGTGTCCGAGATCCGGCCTGGCATCTACCGGGTCCAGTGGCGGGTCCCAAAGCAGCTGCCACCTCGCGCGGTCCCCTCCCCTGTCCTCCCGGAGGCGTGTGAGCCCGCCGGTGAGCGTTCGGTAGTGGATCAGGCCGGCGCCTGGCTTCTGTCCCAGGAGTGGACCTGCAGCAGCACCATCGCCGGCCAGGAACTGGGCATGCGGTACCCGTTCCGCGACCTGGCCCTGACGACCGTGATTCGGGTGGAACTCCTCTCTGGCGACCGTTTCGCCCACGTGTTGACCCTGGCGGAGACGACCTGGCGGCTTCCTGAAGGGACCGCGGCGCCCGACATCTTCCTGGCGGCCCAGAACGCGGTGCTGGCCGGCATCGACCACGTGGCGACATCGTGGAGTCACTGGGCATTCCTTCTTACGCTGGGCCTGTTTGGGGCGGGAGGCGCCGTTCGGCTGGTCACCGCCTTTACGCTGGGTCAGGTCACGACCGTTCTGGTAGCCTCCCTCATGGGCCTCGGCATCGGCGCTGTCCCGGCCGACATCGCCATCGCCCTCGGCGTGGTCCTCCTGGCCCGCGAGGGGCTCGCGGGTTCCCCGGACCGGCAGCGCGCAGCCTCCCTGGCAGCGGTCCTCGGCACGGTCCACGGACTGGCCATTCCCACAGTCCTCCCCGAGGGCGCGGGATTCGCGGCCGGCCTTCTGGCGGTCCTGGGCATGGACGCCATCCATCTCAGCGGCGCCCTTGCCGCAGGTGCCACAGTAGCATGGCTGTCACGGAGACTTCAGGTCGCCCCAGTACGACGAACCCTCGGGTACGCGACCGGCGCCTCGGCCATGGCGCTCGCGTTCGCCCTGGCCCTCGGTGGCGGTGTACCCGAGGCCGGCGCCGCCAACGCCGCAATCGCCCTCAGCCCTTCGCCCGACCAACGCCCGGCAGGCCAGTCGGGCCGCCTGGCGCCGGTGACCCCGGACACCCCGATCCAGAGTTTTCTCTCGGTGGAACCGTTCGAGGTGCGGCACGAAGTGATGATCCGACTGGTCGGGCTGGCCGACGAACTCGGACTCGACCCGCGAGCGACGATTCCCATCGACCACCAGGCCGCCGTGACGGCGACGCTGGTGCAGTTCGTATTGTCCCGCACGGATGTTCGGGTGGATGGCCGACCCGAGGGCCCGATGGTGAGACGCGCGGACTTCATGACGGTGGATCCCACCGGATCGATGCCACGGTCGACCGCCATCGACGAGCCGGTCGAGCAAGCCTTCGTGGGTGTCATCGTGGCGTACCCCACCGACGGAATGCCCGAATCGGTCTCGCTGGAATGGACCTCCTTCCCCGGAGGCATCGCGATTCCAGCGACGGTGATCGACCCGGAGTCCGTGGCCTCGCTGCCGCTCACGGCAGCGCGACCGGCCGCCACCTGGACCAACGAGCTGGTCGAAGACCCGCTCCCGACCGTCGAGGCGGTGGGCGTCGAGCCGGTCCGTGTCCCCATCCCCGTTCTGTCCCTGCCAATGTTCGCGCTCGCTCTGGGGCTGTTCGTGGCGGGCGTCCGGGGATGGCGCCGCGAATGGGCCACCACCGTGGCACGGGTCACCCTGGCCATCGCCTTCCTGGCCGGTCCCGTGGTGGAGACGGCCGTTGCGCTGCCCGGAACATCTGGCCAGCGGCCCTCGGCACGCCAGGCCCGCCGGATCCTTTCGGGAGTCCTCCCCAACGTGTACCGGGCCCTCGCATTCCGAGATGAGGGCCGCATCTATGACCGGCTGGCTGTGAGCGTCACGGGTGAGACCCTGACCGACATTTACCTCGAGCAGCGCCGGGCGTTGGAGCTGGAGGAGCGTGGGGGCGCCCAGGCGCGCGTCGAGGCCGTCGAGGTCCTCGAGGCCTCCGACATCGAGCGGGCGGAAGCCGGATTCACCGTGCGTGCCGAGTGGACCGTGGGCGGCATGGTGACCCATTTCGGGCATCGACACTTTCGACAGAACCGCTATGACGCCGTGATCGGGATCGTCCCGGTCGACGGGGCGTGGAAGATCAGCACCATCGACGTCATCGACGAGGAACGCATCCAATGAAGCTGTTGCGGGAACCGCTGGTTCACTTCGCCCTCCTCGGCGCCGTGTTGTTCGGCATCTACGCCTATTCCAGTCGCGTGTTCGAGGCCGAGGAGGCCCGACGTGTCACCATCACCGAAGCGGACATCGAGTTCCTGTCCGCCAGTTGGGAACGACAGTGGAACCGGCCGCCGACCGAAGACGAGTTGCGCGGCCTGGTGGAGGCCCGCGTCCGCGAGGAGGTGCTGTATCGGGAGGCGCTGGCCGTGGGGTTGGACGACAACGACATGGTCGTTCGCCGGCGCATGGTCCAGAAGATGGAGTTGCTGTCGCAGGACCTTGCTTCGTTGTCGGATCCCACCGATCAGGAACTTCAGGCGTTCTTCCAGGAGCGATCGGAAGACTATCGCGTGCCACCACGACGCAGTTTCAGCCACATCTATTTCAATCCAGACAACCGGGGCGCGACCACCATCGCTGACGCGGAGCGAGTCCTGGTGGAGTTGCGAGCGGCTTCACCGACACCGGTCCGGGCCCCAGAACTCGGCGACCGCTTCATGCTGCGCTACGATTTCTCGTTGCGTGCGCCGCTCGAGGTGCGACAGACCTTCGGCAGCGGCTTCGCCGATTCCCTGTTCGTGTTGGAACCGGGGTGGCAGGGACCCATTCTGTCTGGCTACGGGGTCCACCTGGTGTACGTCGGTGACAGGGTCGAGGCGCGCATCCCCGCATTCGCCGAGATTCGTGATCGGCTGGTGTGGGACTACGCCCGGGAACGGAACGAACGTGCCAAGGCGGCGCTGTACGAAGGGCTGCTCACCAACTACGACATCGAGATCGACACGTCGGCATTGCGCCGGTCCGTGCTTGGTGCTGAGGCAGACTCCGCCCGCTAAGACAGGGCGGTGCCGCAGCCTGCCCCCACTCCCTGCTACCTGCTACCTCGCCGGCGTGTTGAACTTGTAGTTCACCGCTACCATGAAGAGCTGCTGCTCTGGCACCAGGATGTTGTTGGGCCCTTTGAAGAACCCCCCGTCGGGCCCGGTCGAACGATCGAACCGGTACTCCGCGCGGAGCTGAAGCAGGTGGTGCTGCGAGGCAAGTTGGTACCGCACCGCCGCGGTCACAGCGGTCATGGACTGCCGTGACGACGTGAGGAGCCCGTCCTCGTCCCGGAAGACCTCGGGCCGGAGTCCCACCGACCAGGGACTGTCCTCCGGGCTCCAGTTGAGCCACAGCGCCCCCCACGACCACTGGTAGTCGGGATTGCCCATCACCGTTGCTTGCTTCTCGCGGCCCCACCCCGCATTGCCCACCAGCGTGAAGTCGCCGAGTTGGAACTCCCCCATGCCCTCCACCGCCAGGCGCCAGAAGTCGAGCGACGTCTGCTCCTGTTCCGGTCCGTAGAACACGTTACCCCGAAGCCAGGCCCTATCCGACACGTCCCAGTGAACCCGCGCGCCGTAGCTCGGTACGCTGTTGGGAGTCGTCAGGTAATCCCAGCCGGTCACGACCATCAGACCCGCCGTCACCGCACCCCCGGTGGGATACAAGGCCGCCAGTCCCCACTGGAAGTAGGGGACGTTGTCGACGCCGTAGATCCGGGTGTACGTCGGGTTGTCGACGGCGTGGAAGCTCTCGTAGCCGAGGTGCCCCGGGAGGAGTCCGCCGGCGAGGACCAACTCCTGTCCGCCGACCGGCGTCCGGTACGTCGCGTAGGAGTAGTACAGGTGTTTGAGAACGTCGGCCAGCTCGCTGTTGGTGGTGGCCAGGTTGTCGACGTCCTGGCCAAACTGGACGCCGGCGGTGAATCCCCAGCGCGACCCCGGGCTCCGGCGCTTCTTGATGGCCACACCCGCGTTGTTCAGCGCCAGGCGATCGAGGAGCGGCGTGGTCGCCTTGCTGCGCCAAGCGTGGTTGCCCGGCTCGTTGTCGCTCACGGCATAGGCGACATCGAGGTAGGCGCCGCCCCCAAACCTGCGCAGGGTATCACCAGCCTCGGCGGCGGTCGTTGCCGGTCGCTCGAGGCCCTCTTCCTGTGCCGCCAGGCTCATGGGACCAAGCGCGAGTGCGAGGACAAGGGTGGGAACCTGCCGAAGGTCCAGGGCCGAGCGCCATCGTGCACCGCCGAAGGACGGGGAGCTGAAGTCCATGTGGCGCGTTTCTAGGGGAGCACATCGAACTCGAGGATCGCCGCACCCCACCCAGGCGTGAAGTACGCCAACCCCCGTGGGTCGGCCGAGACGACTCCGCCCCAACAGGGCTGGCCGCTGCAGAGTGAGGCGTCTACCGGCACCGGGAGGTCACCAAGCAACGCCAAGGTCGAGCGGTCGAAGATCCGCAGGTGGATCACCCCACTCCCGCCCTGTGTGACGAGGAGCAGGCGGGATGTCGTTGGATCGGCTTGGATGGCCAGTGCGCGGTCGGAAAGCGGGAGAATGGTATCGACCACTGTCGTGGCCACATCCGCCACGACCAAAGCGCTCGAGAGCGTCGCGGTGGCGCCGGCGGCAAAGACGTGCATCCCATCGGGCGAGAAGTCGACCGCCTGTGGCCTGGTTGCCTCGGCGATATACCGGAGCTGCCCGGTTGGCGTCTCTACGATCGGCAACCCGGGCGCGTTGGTCACGTACGACCACGTCAGCCACTTACCATCAGCAGACACCACCGGGTACGTCGGCTCTTCCCACCACAACGTGGTGTCGGACCACGTCGCACCACCGTCTGAGCTCGACACCAGTTGCGAGAAGTGTTTACCACCGACGAAGAACCGATCGTCGCCAAGGTCGAGTACGTATCGAGGCAGTGTCATGAACACGGACGGTCTCGCCATACGATAGATCGCGACAAGCTGGTTGCCGAGTTGCCAGCCAATCAGGCTGTCTGTGCGAAGATCGAGAACGACGAATGGGTCAACGCTGGTATTGGGGGCGTAGAGGTTCCCGGCCTGATAGACGCTGTCGGGATACGTCGTGACCGCACCGCTCGCCAAGTCGAGCGTCCCCAGTTGGGTGCCGACGTGCCCCAGGACGAGGAAGGGCCTCGCTTGACGCCACGCACGCCGGTCACCCCCAACCACCGGTTGATGCGTTCGGGTACCACGGAACCCGACCAACTCAACGGAACCGACATCGACGGACTCACCGCGGTCGTCGACCGCGATCCGGATCGAGTCACCACTGAATCCCAGTGGCAGCCGAACCTCGATCGACGTATCGGTCAGCCGGGCGGCGATCAGCGTATCAGCGCCTGCCATCACGGTGGGAACCGCGGGGGCCGACCACACCAGCCACGGAGCGGTTACGGTCACCAGGCCACCGCTGTACTGCCTCAAGGGCGCAATCGCCGCCGGCTGCCGAACGGCGGTCGGCTCGTTGGCACACCCCAGGACCAGGACCACACCTGCCAGAAGGACACGATTCAATGGCATGCCGAAATCTAGTCCGTGCCACGGATCACGCGACAGACAGACATCAACCCCTCGGATGAAACCGCCGGTGGACGTCTCGCAGGTACTCCCGATCCACGTGGGTATAGATCTGCGTCGTGGCCAGGTCGGCGTGCCCCAGCATCTCCTGGACGGCACGAAGATCGGCGCCCCCTTCGAGGAGGTGGGTCGCGAACGAGTGCCGGAGCGTATGGGGTGTCACCCGCTTGGTGATGTTGGCCCGGCGTGCGGCCTTCTTCACGATGCCCCAGGCGCCCACCCGAGAGAGCGGCTGCCCTCGCACGTTCAGCAGCACCCGGTTCTGGGCCTTCCCCTTGTCCAGTTCAGGTCGGAGCGTGTGAAGGTAGACCGACACCGCGCCCACGACGTTGCGCCCGATCGGCACCAGGCGTTCCTTGCTTCCCTTGCCGAACGCGCGCACGAGCCCCTCGGTCAAGACCAGGTCGTTGAGCGTGAGGCCGCACAGCTCGGACACGCGCAGCCCGGCGCCATAGGCCATCTCGAGGAGCGCCTTGTCACGCCACCCCAGACGGTCGTCGATCGAGGGCGCGGCCAGCAACGCATCCACTTCCTTGACCGAGAGCGTGTCCGGGAGCGACCGTCCCGGCCTGGGCGGCTGCAGGCGCTCGGTGGGGTCCCGGACCGCCTTCCCTTCTCCAATCAGGAAGGCGTAGTAGGTCCGCAGCGCCGAGATCTGCCGGCGGATACTGGCGGGGCTGAGCCCCATGTCTTTCAGGGCGAAGACCAGATCGCGCAGGTGGTCTCGTGTGACCTCCGCCGGATCCCCGACCCCGACATCATGGACGAACCTGGCAGCGCGCCGCACGTCTCGGGTGTAGGCGGCCAGGGTATTCTGGCTGTGGCCGGCTTCGAGGGTCAGGAAGTCCTGAAACGGTTCGATCCAGAAGTCACGGTCGAGAGCGGCCTGAGCCGGGGGCTGGGACGACGTGGCCGGCCGGGTTGTCATTCCCGAGCGCCTCCGGGTGGCCAGGATTCGCGCGCCGCCCGCGAGGCCTCCTCGGGGGAGATGCCCAGGAGCGCCGCCGCCCTCCCCAGCAGTACTTCCTCGTGGGCCCCGGGGGCGCCCTCCTGCATGGTCGAGTGCCACATGCGATGGAGCAGGTCCAGACGATCCTGGTGGCTGTAGTTGGCCATCAGGCGACCGGATTGCGCTCGGAGATCGGCGGGCCCGACCGGGCCACGCCGATCCAGGTCCCAGCGGTCGATCAGATGCGCCTCCACCAGGTGCCGGTCTTCCTCGGTCAGGTCCTGATCGGCGTACGCCAGTTCCATCACCAACGCCGCCGCGGCCCGAAGCGGCACGTCCCGTTGCTCATGGGGGGCCGATGCTTCGCGTTCCAGGGCCACCTTCAGCTTCCGCCACAGGAGCCCTCGCCGCATACGGCGGCGCCGCACCAGGAGAACACCAACGATCACGAGCGCCATGAGCGCCGCGACGCCGAGGCCACGGTTGACGCCCGCCAGCCAGCTGGAAATGGTCGCCCACTCGTCCCCGACCTTGGCCGCCAGGAGGATAATGGCGCCGTACCAGAGCGCGGAGGCCACGCAGATCGGTACCAGGGCCTTGGCGGGGTGAAGCCGGACCAGGCCAGCGAACGCGGGCACGACAGCCCGTACTCCCGGCAGGAAGCGTGTCACGAAGATGCCGGCGATACCGAACCTGGCGTACTCGCGTTCGATGGCCACGACGGCTCCAGGAGTGATCAGACGCCGGCCCAGCCGACCCTCGGTGAATGCCGGGCCATACCGATAACTCACGAGGTAGACCGCCATGGCCCCGAGGCAGTTGGCGACCCACGTCAGGAGAAACACGGTCCCCGGCGTCGTCACGCCGCGGTGGGCCAGGAACGCGCCCAGGGCCACGGCCGTGTCGGCCGGAATGACCGGGACGACGTTTTCCAGACCGGCCAGAAAGGTGATGACGAGATAGACGGCTCCCGACGGGAGCGCGGCGAGCCAGTCGACGAACCCTTCGATCAGCGTGTCTCCAGCGTCGCGACGGCGATGACGGCCACGCCCTCCCCCCGGCCAATGAAGCCCATCCCTTCGTTGGTCTTCCCCTTGAGAGAGATCGCCGTCGGATCGCACTCGAGTGCCGCGGCGAGTGTAGCGCTCATGGCGTCGATGTGGGGGGCCAGCTTGGGACGCTCGAGGATGATCGTGATGTCCGCCTGGTGAAACGCCAGGCCCCGGTCGGTGACGACACCATAGGCCGCCCGCAGCAGCGCGATGGAATCCGCGTCCTGCCACTGGGCATCGTCGTCCGGAAAGTGGGACCCGATGTTGCCGGCCCCGGCAGCCCCCAGGATGGCGTCCGTCAAGGCGTGCGCCACGGCGTCGGCATCGGAATGGCCTGCCAGCCCGCGATCGGACGGGATGGTCTGACCACCGAGGATCAGGGGGCGTCCGGTGACGAACGCGTGGGAGTCATAGCCGATGCCTACGCGCATGTCATGCCCGGGCGCCCGGGTTCATACCAGCGCGCCTTCGGCCTCGATGAGGGAGTAGTCCTGGCGCCGCCGCTTGGGTTCATATCCGGCATCGCGAATCACCCGCTCCATTTCCCCCAGGGTGACGTCGTACGTCGTCCCTGCGGCCGACACGACGTTCTCCTCCATCATCAAGGAGCCGTAGTCGTTGGCCCCGAAGCGCAGGGCCACCTGCCCCACCTTGTGGCCCATCGTCACCCACGAGGACTGGATGTTGGGGATGTTGTCGCAGATGATCCTCCCCATGGCATTGGTCCGGAGGTAGGCCACCGCATCGGTCTTGGGCACGTGGCTGAGGTCCGTGCCATCGGGTTGCAGCGGCCAGCAGATGAACGCGGTGAAGCCGCCGGTCTCGCGTTGCAGATTGCGGATCTTGAGAAGGTGCTCGATACGATCCTCGTCGGATTCCACCATGCCATACATCATGGTCACGGACGTCTTCATGCCCTGGCGGTGCGCCTCGGCCTGAACGTCGAGCCATTCCCCGGTCATGGCCTTCTTGCCCGCCACCTCCCGGCGGACCTGATCCACCAGGATCTCCCCGCCCCCGCCCGGGATGGAATCGAGGCCGGCCTCC
>JBDHIK010000040.1:0-23532 GCA_039587475.1 Gemmatimonadota bacterium
GAGCCGGTCGGGCGCCCGTGCGCCACGGGCCGCCCAACGGGAGGCGGTGGCGCAGCCCTGGCTGAAGCCCAGCACGACCCTCCGGATGTCCCGGCCAGCGTCACCCAGCAAGTGCCGATCGAGCGTGTCGAGCCACCCGAGGTAATCGTCGATCTCCTGATCCCGGTCCTCGCGCGTCATCCAGCTGGCGCCGACCCGGCCGCCACTGCCCCGCACGTAGAACCGGCTGAGTCCCTCAGGGGCTACCACCCACCGGTCGGATGCGGCCAGGCCCTCGAATCGGCTCAGAAACCGATGGGCCAGCTGGCCGTAGCCGTGGCAGACGTACCAGCACTCGGCGGGCACCCAGGACGGATTGCCCCAGAGGGCATAGTGGGCCGTGCGTGAAACGGTGAGCGTATGTCGTGAGAGCACGGTCATGGCAGAAACTCCTCCTCCCCTGGTGTCGTATGAAGCGATACCAAGTCGTCCCCGGAAGGGTATCTCGAGGAGAGAACGTGAACGTGAAATCCACTATGATCGTAGCGACCTTGTTGTTCCTGGCCACACCCGCGGCGGCGCAGTCCGAAAACCACGAGGTCATGGCGGTGATTCAAACGATGTTCGACGGCATGCGAGCCGGAGACAGCGCCATGGTTCGGTCGACCTTCGACCCGAGGATGACGATGGCGTCGATCTACGTCAACCGCGAGGGCAAGCCCATGCTGTCGGACGGCACGCCCGAGGAATTCGTCAAGGCCGTGGGGACGCCTCATGACAAGATATGGGACGAACGCATCTGGGACCCGGTCGTCCACATTGACGGCCGGATGGCCACGGCCTGGGTTCCGTACGCGTTCTACCTCGGCGAAGACCTGAGTCACTGCGGCGTCAATGCCTTCCAGTTGTTCAACGGTACGGCCGGGTGGAAGATCATCCGCATCACCGATACCCGTACCCGGCGCCGACAGGGCTGCGAAGCACCGGAAGACTAGCCGCACCCAGCCCGCGGTGGCGCGTTAACCAGCCTTTCCTATCTTCTGGAGCAGCCAGCAGACTCCATTCCCAGGGAAGCCATGCGTCCATCCGAGGCCGATCCAGAGACCCGCTGTTCGGAAGACGAAGGACGTCAGTACCGGGAAGGCGTCTACCGTCCCCTGGACGAGGCCGCGCTCGCGGACGCACCGGATACGCCCTCCCTCCCCACCCGTGGCAGCGGGCCGCCCTTCAAGCTCCAGCAGGAAGTCCCCTGCGTCCCCCGTCTCCGGCACATGGTCGGACCATCCGTCATTGCCCTGGGGATGGGGCTCGGCGCCGGGGAGTTCCTGCTGTGGCCCAACCTGGTGGCCGTCAACGGATTCTCGATATGGTGGCTGTTCTGGGTCGGTGTCCTGACGCAGTTCATCGTGCTCCAGGAAATCGAGCGCTGGACCATCGCGACCGGAGAGTCGGTCTTCGGTGGCATGGCCCGCCTGACCAAGGCGGGGCTCTGGCCCTGGTTCTTCGTGGTCGCCACCCTGGTGAGCTTCTTCTGGCCAGGCTGGGCCTCTCAGTCCGCCGAGTTCACCAGTGGCATCATTACGGTCGTAACCGGGCGCTCCCTCCCCTGGCAGCCCATCGCCCTGGCCATGCTGGCCTTCATCTGGATTGGCCTGGCCGCATCCAAGATCGTCTACAACTCCCTGGAGCGATTCGAGATCACCCTGGTGCTGGCCTTCTTCCCCATGTTGCTGGTGGCGCTGTTCGTGGTGGGCGTCCTGCCGGAGCATGTCTGGGCCCTGATCGGCGGCGCCGTCGCCATCGGTTCGGCGCCCCCCGATTTGCTGGGTGGCGCCCAGTTTCCCACGCTCCTCATCGCGGTCGCCTATGCCGGTTCTGGAGGCACCTTGCTGCTGGCCCAGTCCCTGTGGCTCCGCGACAAGGGGTTTGGCATGGCGACCTACCAGGGACGCATCGCCGGGATTCGTGGCACCAACGAGGACGTCAGCGCCACGGGCTATGTGTTCGACTGTGCCACCTCCCCTGAGGGTCTGGCACGCTATCGGGGATGGATGCGGGTCGCCCGGACCGAGTTGTTCCTCACGTTCGTGGTGCTCATCCTGCTGAGCGTGGTGATCACCACACTCGTCGTGGCCTCGACCATCGGGACGGACAACGCGGACCTGGCCGGCAACCTCTCTGCGACCGTGGCGCTCCAGGGGGAGGTGCTGGCGCAACGGGGCGGGCGCTGGCTCGAGGTGGTGTTCTTGCTGGGGGGCGCTTTTGTGCTGTTCTCGACTCAGCTCGGCATCGTGGACACCGTGACGCGGATTGCGGGAACGGTGTTCTACGAGCGATACGGTCGACGGACCAGCTTCTGGACGCTCAAGCGGTCGTTCCTGTTCTTCCTGACAGGATTCGTCGGAGCGTCCATGGCCATCATCCTCGTCAGCTGGATCGGGGGTGCGGGACTGGGGGCCATGCAGCCGGATTTCCTCGTTCTGATCGCCGGGCCGTTTACCATCTCCAGCATGTACTTCTTTGCCATCGTCGTGGGGGTGATGAGCGCACGCCGCTTGCCGCCCGCGCTGGGCCCCGGCGCGTGGAACCGCCTGGGGCTCCTGTGGGCCGCCATGCTCTGGGGCTGGTTCTCAGCCGAACAACTGAGCCGGCTCGTGCTGGACCGCTTCGGAGCGCCGGTCGGCACCGTGGAGTCGATCAGCTTCCACCCGATTCGCCTGGTGATCTATCTGGCCTGGCTCGGGTCGGTCGTGTGGTTCGGCTGGGCCCTGTTCCAACGCACGGGTCGCGTGGGAGACCGTGCCTAGAACTGCGCGGCCTCCGTCGAGTCACCGAGCGCCGTGGTGCTACTGACGCCTCCCGAGATGACTTCGCGCACCGCGTCGAAGTAACCGGTGCCGACTTCCCGTTGGTGCCTGGTGGCACTGTATCCGTGTTCCTCAGCGGCAAATTCCGCGTCCTGTAATTCCGCGTAAGCTGCCATGCCCCGGTCCCGATAGCCCCGGGCCAGTTCGAACATGCCGAAGTTCAGTTGATGGAACCCGGCCAGGGTGACGAACTGGAACCGATAGCCTATGGCTCCGAGTTCGCGCTGGAACGTGGCGATGGTCCCGGCGTCGAGGTTGCGCCGCCAGTTGAACGACGGCGAGCAGTTGTACGCCAGCAATTTGCCGGGGTGATCCTCTCGGACCGCCTCAGCGAATCGCCGGGCCTGTTCGAGATCCGGCGTCGACGTCTCACACCACAGCAGGTCGGCATAGGGTGCGTAGGCCTTCGCTCGCGCGATGGCGCTCTCGAGGCCGCTCCGCACCGCGAAGTACCCTTCCGGCGTCCGCTCGCCGGTCATGAACGGGTGGTCGGCCGGGTCGACGTCGCTGGTGAGCAGCTTGGCGCTGTCCGCATCGGTTCGGGCGATGAGCACACTCGGGACCTCGAGCACGTCCGCCGCCAAGCGGGCGGCCACGAGCGTCCGGATGAACTGCGAGGTTGGCACCAGGACCTTGCCGCCCAGGTGCCCGCACTTCTTTTCGGATGAAAGCTGGTCTTCGAAGTGGACGGCCGCGGCGCCGGCGGCAATCATCGATTTCATGAGTTCGAACACGTTCAACGGTCCGCCGAAACCCGCCTCGGCGTCCGCCACGATCGGGGCGAACCAGTAGGGGCCCTCACCATTGCCCTCTGACTGATCGATCTGGTCGGCCCGCATGAGAGCCTGGTTGATGCGTCGCACCAGTTCCGGCACGCTGTTGGCCGGATACAGGCTCTGGTCCGGGTAGGTCTGGCCGGCCTGGTTGGCGTCTGCCGCCACCTGCCACCCCGAGACATAGATGGCCTGGAGACCGGCTCGCACCTGCTGCATCGCCTGATTCCCGGTCAACGCACCCAGGGCATGGACGTAGTCCTGGGTCGTCAACAGATCCCACAGTCGCTTGGCACCCAAGGAGGCAAGCGTGTGTTCGATCCGGATCGAGTTCCGCAGCGAACGGACCTGATCGTCACTATAGGGCCGCATGATCCCGGCCCAGCGGCCGGGGTCATCCGTCGCCGTCATCGAATCCGGAACTACACTGGTCGCTGCCATGGGTTTCTCCTGGTGTACGAATGGCCGTTACGCCTCGAGGAGGCCGTAGGCCGGAATGGTCAGAAATTCTTCGAACTCTGTCGCCAGGCACAGTCGACGAAAGAGCTCGATGGCTTCGGGAAAACGCCCCTGGTGGTACCGTTCTGCGCCGATTTCCCGTGCGATGACGTCGCACTCTTCCCGAATGGCGGCTTCCACCCGCTCCACCGTCACCGGACGCCCATCGTCGATTGTTGCCCCATGACGGAGCCACTGCCACACCTGCGTCCGGGAAATCTCCGCCGTGGCGGCGTCTTCCATCAGGTGGTACAGAGGAACGGCGCCTCTGCCCTGGAGCCACGCCTCCAGGTACTGGATGCCCACGCGGATGTTGTGGCGGAGACCCTCCTCGGTGCGATCCCCGGTCGGCAGGGCCAGCAGGTCCGCGGCGCTGACCCGCACGTCGTCCCGCATCCGGTGCAACTGGTTCGGGCCGTCCATGCGGGCGGCGAACACCTCACGCGCCACCGGGACCAGGGCTGGGTGGGCCACCCAGGTCCCGTCGTGGCCGTCCGCGACTTCCCGTTCCTTGTCTGCCTGGACCTTGGCCAGAGCGGCGGCGTTGGCCTCGGGATCGTTCTTGATGGGGATCTGGGCCGCCATCCCGCCCATGGCATGAGCGCCACGCCGGTGGCAGGTCTTCACCGCCAACTGGGTGTAGGCCCGCATGCAGGGCTGCGTCATGGTCACCAGCGAACGGTCCGGAAGCACGGCGTCCGGCGCATCCCGCATGCACTTGATGAAGCTGAAGATGTAGTCCCAGCGGCCGCAGTTCAGTCCGGCCGAGTGGTCCCGCAGCGCGTACAGGATCTCGTGCATTTCGAAGGCCGCGGGCAGCGTCTCGATGAGGACCGTCGCCTTGGTGGTGCCCCGGGGCAATCCGAGGCGGTCCTCCGTGAACGTCAGAACCTCGCCCCACCACTCGGCTTCATGGTGGCTCTCCAGCTTGGGGAGATAGAAGTACGGGCCCGATCCTCTGGCGATCAGCGCCGCGGCATTGTGAAAGACGTAGAGCCCGAAATCCACCAACGCGGCGGGGACCGGCTGGTCGTCCCAGGTCAGGTGCCGCTCGGTCAAGTGCAGTCCCCGCGGCCGCACCATCAGGGTGGCCGGGTGCGGATCGAGCCGATAGGCTTTGCCGCTGGTCGGGTCGTTGAACGCGATGGTACCGCGGACGGCGTCCATCAGGTTCTGTTGCCCCTCGATGACGTTGGCCCAGGTCGGGGCGTTGGCGTCCTCGAAGTCGGCCATGAAGACGTCGGCTCCGGAATTCAGGGCGTTGATGATCATCTTGCGATCGACCGGGCCGGTGATCTCGACCCAGCGACGTTCCAGGTCGGCCGGCACCGGGGCCACTTTCCAATCCGAGCGGCGTAGATCCTCGGTCTCCGGAAGGAAGTCGAGGCGCTCGCCGGCGGCGAGTCGGGCTCGGCGCTCGGCCCGGGCCCCCAGCAGCTGGACCAGGCGGGGGGCGAAGCATGTCGTCAACTCCCCGAGGAACGCCAGCGCCTCCGGCGTCAGGATCCGGGACGTGTCCACCGGGCTGCCGGAATCGACGGCGATCTCGTGCGGCGTTACCGAGGCCTCGTGAGACATGAGCCTTCTTTCGCGGGTGAGGTCTGGCCCGAGGGTACCGGGCACTCTGACCGTTACTCGGGCAAAGGGTGTGCCCTGCCACCGGCCTCCTCCTCCTCAGGGGCATTCTTCGTAACTTGTTGTGACAACGTCTGTTACGAAGGGTCACTGAGCCATGGAAGAGTCGGCAGGCCGGCTTGGTGTTGCGACGGGGCTTCAGTTGGGCGCCCTGACCCCGGAACGCGACAGCGGGCCCGGGAGACTGTGCTCCCGGGCCCGCTGCGTCCCGCTGATCCGCAGGTGCGTGACCTATTGCACCGCGTTCATCATGTCGAAGATCGGCAGGTACATGGCGACGACCATGCCGCCCACCAGGACACCCAGCACCACGATCATGATGGGTTCGAGGAGGGACAACAGGGCACCGACCGCCACGTCGACCTCTTCATCGTAGAAGTCGGCAATCTTGGAGAGCATTTCGTCCAGGCCGCCCGTCTGCTCACCGACGGAGATCATCGAGATCACCATCGGGGGGAAGACCTTCGACTTCTCGAGTGGCCCGGCGATGGTCTCGCCACCGGCGATGGATTGCCGCGATTCCATGACGGCGTCGTGCACGACACGGTTGCCGGCGGTCTTGGCGGTGATCTCCAGGCCATCCAGAATGGACACGCCGGAGGAAATGAGAGTCCCGAGCGTCCGCGTGAACCGGGACACGGCAGACTTCCGGAGGAGGTCACCGAGTACCGGCGCCGCCAGGAGGCCGGCGTCGAGATTCCGGCGACCGCTTTCGGTCTGATAGTATTGCCGCATCGCGAAGAGGCCGACGCCGACCGCAGCGATGAGCGCCCACCAGTAGCCGATCAGGAACTCGGACAACCCGATGACGACGCGGGTAGGCAACGGCAGTTCCATGTTGACCGAGGCGAACATGGCCTGGAACGTCGGAATGACGAAGATCAGGAGGATGGAAATGGCGATGCCCGCGACGCTGAAGATGACCGCGGGGTAGACCATGGCCCCCTTCACCTTGCGGATGAGGGCGTCGTTCTTCTCGAGGAAGGTGGCGAGCCGCAGCAGAATGGTGTCGAGAATACCACCGGCTTCACCGGCGGCGACCATGTTCACGAACAGGTCGGGGAATGCCTTGGGGTGCTTGGCCAACGCATCCGCCAGGGTGTTGCCCGCCTCGACGTCGTACACGACCGTGCGGGTCACCTCGGCCAGGCTCTTGTTCTCGGTCTGTTGCGCCAGAATGTTGAGCGACTGTACCAGCGGCAGGCCGGCGTTGATCATCGTGGCGAACTGGCGGGTGAAAATGACCAGGTCGCGCGTCGTGATCGCCTTCTTGCCAAAGCTGATATTGATGGACTTCGGGGCTTCCCGGATGCTCACCAGGATCATCCGGTTGTTCCGGATATAGCGAACGACCTCGTCCTGGGACTCGGCCTCCCGCTGGCCCTTCATGATCTGGCCGGTTTGCGAGTTCTTGGCAGTGTATTCGAACAGCGGCATCAGAAGCCCCCCTGGTCAGCGGTACGCCGGTCGGGCGTGCCCATCGTCTACGTTGGCGAAGTCCATCTCTTCCGTCGGCGTCAGCCCGGCCATGCGCATCAGGCCGTTGGGATCCGGTGAACACCGGAGCGCCTCCTCCATCACGACATCCCGCTGCACGTAGAGATGGTACAGCGAATCGTTCATCGTCTGCATGCCGTGTTTCTTTCCGGCCTGCATGGCCGAGGTAATCTGGTGCACCTTGTCATCACGGATCAGCGCGCGGATCGCGGGCGTGGCCACCATGATCTCGGCAGCCATCACGCGGCCCCGGCCCTTGGCCTTGGGAAGCAGGGTCTGCGTCACGACGCCCTCGAGCACGAAGGCCAACTGGGCCCGCACCTGTGACTGCTGGCTGGCCGGAAACACGTCGATGATCCGGTTGATGGACTCCGCCGCCGAGTTGGTATGGAGCGTCGCCAGCGCCAGGTGGCCGGTTTCCGCAATGGTCAGCGCCGCGCCGATGGTCTCGAGGTCCCGCATCTCGCCGATGAGAATCGTGTCCGGATCCTCACGCAACGCGTACTTGAGCGCATTGGAGAAACTCTTTGTGTCGGTCCCCACCTCACGCTGATTGACGATGCACGACTGGTGGCGGTGGATGAACTCGATCGGGTCCTCGACCGTGATGATGTGGCCTTTCCGTTCCTTGTTGATCTTGTCGATCATCGCCGCCAGCGTCGTGGACTTACCCGAGCCGGTCGGCCCGGTCACGAGCACCAATCCCCGGGGCCGTTCAGCCAATTGGGCGACGATCGGCGGGAGTCCCAGTTCCTCGAACGTCTTCACCTGGAAGGGAATCATCCGGATGACCATGCCCACGCAGCCACGCTGCTTGAAGCAATTGCCCCGGAATCGGGCCAGGTTCTGGATGCCGAACGAGAAATCCAGCTCGTCTTCGGTTTCGAAGCGCTTCTTCTGGTTCTCGGTCAACACCGAATAGGCCAGTTGCAGGGTGTCCTTGGGCGTCATCGGCTCGGTGAACGAGGCGCTGGTGATCTCGCCGTCGACCCGAATCTTCGGACATTCGCCGGCCGTCAGATGCAAGTCGGACGCGTCCTTCTCGATCATCTCTTCGAGAAGCGCTCGCAGGTTGACTGTCATTCCGCCGTCTCCTTGACCACTTCTTCGAGGGTCGTGATACCGCGCTCCACCTTCTTGATTCCATCCATGCGGAGAGTCAACATGCCCTCCTCCACGGCCTGATCCCGGATGTCGGTGACGGACGCGTCGTTGAGAATGAGCTTGCGGAGCGCCGGCGACATGGACATGACCTCATAGAGGCCGGCCCGCCCGGCGTAGCCGGTCCCACCACAGGTGTCGCAGCCTTCGCCCTTCATGAACTCGAAGTTTCGCACCGCGTCGATATCGGTGTTGAGGGCACGCAGTTCTGGGTCTTCATATTTGGTCGGTGCCTTGCAGTTGCTGCAGATGCGACGCACCAGCCGTTGCGCCACCACCAGGTTGACCGCGCTCGCGACGTTGAACGGCTCGATGCCCATGTCGATCATTCGGGTGATCGTGCTGGGGGCGTCATTGGTGTGCAGCGTGGACATCACCAGGTGGCCCGTCAAGGCGGCCTTGATGGCGATGCCGCCCGTTTCCAGATCCCGGATCTCACCGATCATGATGATGTTCGGGTCCTGACGCAGAAAGGCCTTGAGCGCCGAGGCGAACGTCAGGCCGATGTCGGTTCGTACCTGGACCTGGTTGATACCCTGCAGGTTGTATTCGACCGGGTCCTCGGCCGTCATGATGTTCACGTCGATGTTGTTGATCTGGGACAGCGCCGAATACAGCGTCGTCGTCTTCCCCGACCCCGTCGGGCCGGTCACCAGGACCATGCCGTACGGATTCGCGATGTTGCGCATCAGATCCTGCTCGGCCTTGGGTTCGAAGCCGAAGGTCGTCAGGTCGAGCGTCAGGTTGCCCTTGTCGAGAATACGAAGCACGATCTTCTCGCCAAACAGGACCGGGAGGGTCGACACACGGAAATCGATGACCCGCCGTCCCATCTTGAGCTTGAGACGGCCATCCTGCGGCAAGCGCCGCTCGGCGATGTTCAGCTGTGACAGAATCTTGACTCGCGAGGTCAAGGCCGCCCGCATCTTGATCGGAGGACGCATCACCTCGTGGAGGGCGCCGTCGACCCGATAGCGAACACGCATTTCGTGTTCGAAGGGTTCGATGTGGATGTCGCTGGCTCCACGCTTGACCGCGTCGATCAGAAAGCCGTTGATGAGCTTGACCACCGGGGCGTCTTCGATCTGCGCCTGCGTGGCGATCTCGTCATCTTCCTCCTCGAGGACCTCGATGTCCTCTTCCTCGATGTCCTTCAACAGGTCGTGCAGCTGCTGGTCCTGCCCCTCGTAGTGCTTCTCGATCAGGGTGCGCAGCGTGTACTCCCCGGCGATCACCGGGAACAGGTCATACCTGGTGATGAACTTGAGATCTTCGATCAGCCCCAGGTTGGTCGGGTCCGCCATGGCCACGGTCAGCGTCCGGCCTTCCCGCTTGAGCGGGAGGACCGTGTGCTTGAGCGCCATGTCGCCGGGAATCAACTTGAGGATGTTGGCATCGACTTCGAAACGCGACAGGTCGACCGCGGGCATCCGGTACTGGCGGGCCAGGACCTTGGTGATGGCGTTCTCTTCCACCGTACCCTGACTGACCAGGACGTACCCCAAGCGGTGCCCTGACGACTTCTGTTCCGCCAGAGCCTGCTTGCATTGGTTGTCGGTGATCAGACCCTCCTGGAGGAGGATCTCACCCAGCTGATCACCACCGGTCGGCGTGGTCGCCATGGTCACCAAGCTTGTCTCGGGAAACACCAGGATGCCAACACCTTACGGCGTCGGAGCCCAGCCGCCGGCCGCCCCACGTGGGCAGACCGATCCTGGTGGGGCCTTCGCCAAGATCATGCCATCGGTTGCACCGCTGCCGTCCCCTCTTGGCACCAGCATGCTATCTGGCTGTCCCCGTGGCGTTTAGCGCACCAGCGCGAGGCCACGGAGACGGTCGATCAGCCCGGGCCCGATCCCCTCCACCCGAGTCAAGGATTCGAGGGTCGCAAACGGCCCATGCAGTTCGCGATAAGCGACGAGGCCGGCGGCCCGGGCCGGACCGATCCCGGGAAGGCGCTGCAGTTCTGCTTCCGTGGCCCGGTTCACATCGACCATCCCATCACTCGGAGAGGCGGGGGGCCCAGCCGACGACCCTGCGGGCCGGCCCGAGAAGACTGCAAAAGGTCGCACGGTCTCGATGAGCCCGGGACCGATACCACTGACACGGTCCAGACCGCTCAGGCTGCCAAAGGGACCACGGCGCTGCCGGTCCGCGACGATGGCCTTGGCCAGAGCCGGGCCCACCCGCGGCAAGCGCACGAGATCCGACAGCCCGGCCCGATCGAGGTCGATGGTCTCACCCTCCGCCAGCGGGCGCAGCGCTCGTGCCACCCGGTCGCGCTGGTCTTCGAGGGCCTCGCTGTCGGCCGGGAGGAGGACCGCAGACGCTCCAGGGGCCTGCCCCGGACCCGTCGCGGCCAGGCGGATGCCGTGACCCAGGAGAGCAAGTATGAGGAGTGTGAGAACCGCGCGCCGCTCGGAACGTTGCATGTCCGAGCATGGGACCAACAGGGCCGGCGCCGGTCATCCCTGGCCTCCGGGCCGGCGCCGAAAACGGCGGGTCAGCGCTCGTGGCGCCGAATCATCTCGAGCGCGACCTCTCCAGCCACTTGCAGGCTCGCGGCACTCACCTTGTCGATGGTGTCGTCGGGGGTATGCCAGCTGTCGTAGTCGAAATCGATGATGTCGATCGCGGGAATGCCTGCTTGCTGGAGCGGGACGTGATCGTCCGTGAACGCCTGGCCGGTCGCGTTGACGAACACGTGCCCATAGCCGATGTCCCGCGCGGCATCCCAAACGTCCTTCACCACGTCGGGCGCGCCGATGAGAGAGTTGCCCTCCTTGGGGAAACGCTGGTCCAAGTCCCCCACCATGTCGAACAGGATGGCGTAGCGGTACCGGGGGCCTTCGGGGAGGTTGGCGGCGAAGTGCCGCGATCCGATCAGGACGTCCTTCTCCTCGGCGAATACGCCGTAATCCTCGCCATCGACGAACAGCAGATCCACGCCGGCGGTTGGCGGCGCGGCATGAAGCGCATCGGCTACCGCGATCAGCACCGCTACCCCGCTGGCCCCGTCATTGGCGCCGGGGACCGGGGCCTCGGGATCAGACGAGCCCGGCCCGTCAGCCTTGGGTCGGGTGTCCCAGTGGGCCAGGAGGAGAATGCGGGACTCGGAAGCCGGATTGAAACGTGCCAGGACGTTCCGCATCGGCAGGCTGTCCCCGGCCAGCGACACGTGGATCCAATCCTGGACCATCACCGTGTCGGCCAGCCTGCGGGCCAGGCTGTCGAGCCACTGTCCCATGGCATCGTGGCCTTCGGTCCCGGGGATCCGAGGGCCGAAGGCCAACTGGTCCTCGACGTAGGCGAAGGCGCGGGCCCCGTCAAATGGGCGTGGGGGTGCCTGGTCCCCCTGGCAGGCAATCAGGAGAGAGGCGGTGGTGCTGAGGGCGACGCGCAGGGGGCCCATATGCTGCTCCGACGACGAACGGTGAAGGCTACCGGAAATCTCCGGCAAAGAGCGAGATGGAGAAATTTAACCCGATGATGATCTGGGAGGTCTTGCGGTCCAGATGCCGGGCGTCGCTGAGGGTGTAGCTGAACGTGAACCCGCCCTTGAGGAGCTGCGAGACATCCGTGTCCATCGTGGCGTTGAGTTCTTGTCGCCGGACGTCGTTGATCGTCAGGCACTCGGTGGAGCCCGAACGTTGCAGACAGCTGCTCGAAATGGACGACAGGCCGGTGACGGTGGCACGAATGAGCTTGCGCCGAACGCTGATTGACTTCGGCAAGGGGAAGGAATGGGTGAGGGTCCCGTTGATCTGTTGTTGCCCCACGATGGTGGTGTTGCCGTTGGACACGACCTCGTTGTCGGTCTCGGAGTACCCCATCGTCAGGGTGAGGCCGTTCCGGAACGCCACATTCAGATCGGGCGACAAGGACTTGAGCGCGTTGGAACGGAGCGAGGCCCCTCCGGCCCCATCCACGGTGGGGGTCAGCGTGGTGCCTTCGGTCCTCCGAAAGGCGACGCCCAGCCCAAGGAGCGCCACGGGACCGCTGCTGATCGGGGTATTCCACCGGAGGTTCCCGACGGGCCACTCCTTGGCGCGGATCTTGGTTTCGAGAAACGCATCGGCTTGGCGAGAGAACTGGAAGGTGCGCACGAGCCCGTAGGACAGTTGGGCCGTCACCCCGGCCGGCAGGGTGGCGCCCCCGGTAATCCGGTCGGTGATGACCTCCTGGGCACCACGGGCAGGCTGGTCGCTCTGGACCAGGAAATCGTCGAAATCGCCCAGGCCAAGCCGGTACGCCAAGCTGGGCTCGAACGTGGCCAGGTCGAAGGTCGACAGCTTGGTATTCCGGGTACTCATGTCGATGGGCCGGAACCGCGCAAAGATCGTGGTGACGAAACTGCTGTCCCCGAACACGCTGCGGACCAGGCGGGCCATGTCGATGGCCGCTCCCAGCTCCCGAGTGCGACTGTTGTTGTAGGTCTGGGGCAGAATGAACTCGCCGGCGCTGTCACCATCGGCCCGGACGGGGTTCCGCGTCGTCAGGTCCCGGTTGAGGGAGAAGGTGCTCCCCGTGAGGTACCGTGGCCGGAGCCAAGCGTTGACGCGAGGCGTCAGGGACACCTGGGTCGACATATTCCGTGACTTCTCGACGCCCACGTCCATCCCGAACAGTGTCTCCCGCGACAGGCCGGCCAGCCGGCCGATAGAAGTGGAATCATCGTAACGGCGAAGGTCGCGGGTGCTCGCCACATCACCGCTCATGGTGAGAAGGCCGAGCGGTTGCCAGGTCAGCCCCGCGCTGTTGACCCAGAGGTGGGACAGCGTCGTCGCCGGCACCCGGGCGTCGTCCTCCGGGAGACCCACCGGGACGACGTAGGTGGTGAATTCGGTTTGATTCTTGGCCAACCTGCTGGAAAACCGGACATTGCGTGGCGTGAGGGTGAACCCGGCCTCGCGCAGGCCGACGCCGGCTTCGCTCCCGGCGAACCAGTCGGGGAGCCCGCCAACCAGCCCATCGAGGCCCAGACCAACGCTGGTCACTCCCGGCGTGAGGTTGTACACCGCCGAAAGGGTGGTGCTGTTGCTCGACGAGCGCGACAGCTCCGCCTGAGTCCGCCCCGTCGTGTACGCACCGTTCAACGTGAACGGATCGATCAACCCCCGAGTGATCCAATCGGCGCCTTGTCGGCTTCGCCGGACGGTCATGGAGTAGTTCGCCGTCCACGACTCCGGTTTTCGCAGGTTCTGCAAATCGCTGGCAAGGATGTCCGTGCCGGCCACCAGTTGGGGATCGGTCGCCGCCCGGGTGTAACCCACCGTGACCGGCACGAAGAGCCCCAGCCCCTCCGGCAGGAAGCGTTCGACGCGGATGGTCGACCCCACGTTGAAATTGTTGGTCGTCTGGAAGGTCGGGTCCTGCCCCAGTTGCCGGAATTGGCCGCCGCGCCTGACGAAGCCGACCGTCAAGTCCCCGACGTCGGAGGCTGCGAGCCGGGCGTCCAGGGCCAGCGCGGTCCCGACTTCATTGACAGGGGTGGTGAGCCTCACATCGTCGACCCACAACTCCGCTGTGTCGATGGCCGAGGTCGCCGCAACACGCAGGATCCCGGCGGAAATCTGTTGCACCGCGGCGAGGTTGGGCGGATTGATCCCGGGGTCTGCCACCTGGACGAGGTAGCCTCCCTGACAGGCCACATAAGCCGTCGAGTCCCCGAGTCCGCACCCCGCGGCACCATTGGGCGGGTCACCACTGAGCCAGGAGTTCTCGATCTGGCTCCGGAGAGTACGCCAGACATCGATGCTGATCACCGCCTCCGGGACCCACGAGGTCGTGCTGGCAGGGGTGCGGTACAGATAGAAATTCTGGTCGTCGCTTCCCAACTTGACGAAGGCCTCCAGGTCCCCGACGTCCCACCCGGCCCCG
Organism: Gemmatimonadota bacterium; assembly: GCA_039587475.1. Taxonomy (GTDB): domain Bacteria; phylum Gemmatimonadota; class Gemmatimonadetes; order Gemmatimonadales; family GWC2-71-9; genus N074bin45. The sequence goes on from JBDHIK010000040.1 coordinate 14,291, forward strand.
CGGCCGCGGAACCAGATCTGCAGATCACGATAGCTGAGCATGTTCTGGGGACCGGCCGCGAATCGGTTGATGGCCTCGGCGCGGTCGCCGACCTGGAGTGCTTCACCAGTGAGCGGATCCACCGCGTACACCCGCAGAGAGGTCTCGTTGATTTCGCCGCCGACGACATCGCTGCCGTCAGCCCGGGAGCCGGAGTTGACGACGCCTGGTGGAGAGGTGTACCCCAACTCCAGCGAATCGGTCGTCGAGATGGTCGTGACCACGACCTCGCCGGTCGGGTTCGCGGTACTGCCGGACAGCCCTTGTATCGGCGCGTCGGCCAGGCCGATCCACGGCGCCCCCGAGAGTTTCATTCGGGCCAGCCCCCAGCGCGCCACCGAATCCACGAGGCTGGTCCCGGCGGCCACCGTGAGCCGCAGGTGCTGCACGAGCCGCTCGTTGGGAACACCGAGGACCTCGTCGGGGGCATTCAGCGGGATGCGGTACAGGTTCCAGCGACCCTCAGGCGTGGTGTTGCCAGTCCGGACCCAGTACTGCCCCATCTCGCTCGGCGTGAACACCCACCGGAAGACGTTGTCCGCCACGGCAACCGCGTTGAAGTTGATGAGGTCGTCACCGTTCAGGTCCTCGGTGTCGAGAATGCCGTTCCCGTTGGAGCACTGCACGCTCAGGTCGCCCCAGGGAAACACCGCGATGGAGCTGGACAGCGACCGTTGGCACAACGCCGGTTCGGCTACGTAGCCAAACCCAGAGACGAACAGAGAATCGGGCCGGTCGCCCAGGATGCCCACGTCATCGACCTGGGCATTGAAGATGCCGTTCACACCTCGTTCCGTATCGAGTCTCCCGCGACCGACGTTCTGGGTTCCGGTAAAGACCGAATCGATGCCCGTCACGGTCAACGTGTCCGGTGCCATCGAGAGGGCATCCTCGTTCACCAACCCCAGATCGAACATGAACTGCAGCCCCGCCTCTTCCGGGGTCGTGAAACGCGCATCGGTGAACATCCAGAATTCCAGAAACTGATTGTTCGAAAGGTCGATACCGGTATTGCTCAGGGAAATCACCAGCGGCCTGAACCGCGGGGCATCCCTCACCGGTCGACTCCATTGGGAGGAATTGTCAGCCTGAACGATGCCCCCCGCCGTGTCGGCGTGGAAGGTCAGGTACAAGACCGTCTCTTGCTGCTCCCCCTGTCCCGCGATGACGATGGATGGGTCGATGTCCTGGGGAAACACCTCGACCACATTGCCGCCTCGGAGAATCAGATTCTGCCACGTCATTTGCACGGCATCGCTGGTATCGAACGTCGCGCCAATGCCGGCCAGGGAAAGACCGTCGGTCCGGCCCGGAATGCTCCCGGGAGCCCAGCGCGATTCGGCCATCGACACGCGAAGCCCGGCATCGGCCTCGAACTCCTCCAGATAGGCCTCGCCGATGCGGTTGGCGATGGGTCGCGACAGGGCGAACTCGGCATTGAGATCCAGCGTCGACGGCGCGGTCGCGGGGGTGGACGTGAGCGAGTTGAGAAACCGGGTCACCGCCAACGGCCGAAAGCGCATCTGCGCCGTCACACCACCGATGAAGCTGGCGGTCGGCTCGAAGCCAAGGGGCGGTCGAGTGAAGGCCGACTGCTCCTGCTGGTACATCCCCAGAAGATTGATGCTACCCACCTCCCCAAGGGAGTAGGTGGTCGTCATTCCCAGAATCGTGGTTGGGGCAATGGCGAAGAAGCCCCGTTCCTCGAAGGTCGCCGTCAATTGTGCCGTTCCGGTGCCGAACAGGATGTCCGGGTCGATGAACGTCACCATCCCGAGGCCGTAGTCGATCTCGTAGTCCACGCCTCGTTCCAGCGGACGCCCGTTGAGGGTCAGGCGCTCCGTGCCCTCGGCGACGCTGAGCGCGTTGAGACTCACCTGGGAGCGGTCGCCGCCCCCCGCCGCCTCGTACTGCATGCGGAACGCATACTTGGTGGATGGACCCTGGTTGCCGAGCACCAGATAGGTCGGGGTCCGGTACAGGGTATCCTGGCGTTCGGACGTCGTGGTGAGCTTCGTGCCGTCGGCGAACGGGGTGGTGTGCGGAAAGATGATGTACGATTCCCGGATGGACCCGAGCGCCCCGGCGTCCCGGTCCCGGGGGAACACCCGGTTGTCGATATCCAGGATGTTGGCGTCGGTTGGAAGGGACAACCCGAACAGCGACAAGTACGTCTCGGCGTTGCCGCTGAGCGGTCGCTGAGACTGGTTCAGAGTGAGCACGGCGGTCAGTGATGGCTTGTCCAGGTCGGTCCCGGCGATCCGGTACACCTGGCGCATCTCCCTGAGAAAGATCGACTGACCGAACTGCGTCTGCGGCGCTGCGGTCACCAGGAGGGTGTCGAGGTATTCCTGGTTGGGACCCAGTCCGCGGTCGGCCTCGGGGAAGGTCCCGACTTGCTGACCGCCGACGGTGATGAAGCTGACGGACAGGTACTCGTTGGAGGCCAGCTTGGTGTTCAGCGCCAACCACAGGCCGCTGGGGTCCAAATAGTAGTCCGCGTTTTGCACCAGGAGCTCCCAGCGGGCCCCGATGCCGGGCTCGTTCCCGCCGCGAACCCCGAAGGCGTTGATGCCGCCCAGGTTGGGGTCGGCCGACGACTGACCGGCGCGCGGCCGGAAGCGATAGACCCGTACCTGCCCAGGCAGGACGCTGGTGGGAATCTGATCGAGCTCTCCCAGGTTCAGGATATCCACTGCCGGATACCCGGGGACCAGCGTGGGGTCGATGACCCAGAAGAAGCGACCCGACTCGTAGTCGAGGTCGCGCAGTACCCGGTCCTGGGGTTCAGAGGCCGTCGCCCCGATGGTGAACTGCCGAGTGTTGACGACGCTGCCTTCCTGGGTGGCCGCGAGCGCCTGGATCTGCCATGGCCCAACCTCGAACTGGGCGTTGACACCGAAGTTGTTACTGGGAATCTGTGCCCCGATGAAGCGCGACGGCGGCGGCTGGAACGACACGGTTCCGACCTCGATCCGCCGGATGATCTCGTCCTCCAGACCCTGGTAGTAGACCTGGATGGTGTTGGTGGAGTTGACCTCTCGCTGGGAGTCCCAGTCGACGTTGATGTGGACGCGTTGCGCCAGCACGCCTCCGGCCAGAGCGGTGAACTCGGTATCGAGCCTGGGGGCTTTGAACTTGGCCCGGCACCCGGAGTTGGGAAGCAGCGCCTCGGCGGTAGTGCAAGTCAGGTTCTTGAGGCGATCGGTCCGGATCTCGAAGCGGGCCTGAGCATCGAGACTCAGGTCGGCGTAGCGAGGGTCCAACCCCAACAGGCCGCGTCGTTGTTCGCCCGTGTCGGTCGAATCGACGGCTGCGAAGGCACGGTGCCCGTAGAGTTGGGACAGGAGTTGGACGTTGGCCCTGGCGATCCGGGCCTCTTCCATGCGGGCCTGGACCCGCGCCACCCACTGCTCAGCCGTGTAGCGTGGGGGCCGCCGGGGAGTCCCCATCCAGGGAGATCGGAGTACCCGCGGCTCCCTCAGCTGGAAGATCGCACCATTCATGGCCTTCCGGACGCCGATGAGGGTGTCCGGCTGCTGGGCGCCCTGGGCCGCCATGCCGGCGGGGACAAGGCACAGGCCGAGTAGGGTGACGACAAGTCGCGTCACGCGGGGAGAGGCAATCGAATTAGATTCAGTGGAGTAAGTCATGGTGAATATAACGAGCGTCACAAGTCGCTACAACCACTATACTTAGAGGCATGGGACTCCTTCAGCGTTATCTGCTGCGCCAGCTGGCCGGCCCGTTCCTCTTCGCCCTGGGCGCTCTCACCAGCCTCCTGCTGCTCAACCAGGTGGCGCGGCGATTCAGCCATCTGGTCGGGAAGGGCCTCGACTGGATGGTCATCGCCGAGGTATTCGGCCTGAGCATCCCCTTCATCGTAGCCATGACCCTCCCAATGGCCGTCCTGCTGGCGGTGCTCTACGCCTTCAGTCATCTCGCGGCAGACAGCGAGATCACGGCCATGCGGGCCGGCGGCGTCAGCGTCGGCCAGTTGCTGGCTCCGGTGCTTCTGGCCGGAGCGCTGCTGTCCCTCACCAACTTCGTCTTCGTCGACCAGGTCCTGCCGCGGTCCAATGCGCGCCTGCGGACCCTGTTGTTCGACATTGCCCGCAAGAAGCCCACACTGCAGCTGGAAGAGCAGATCGTCAACGAGATTCCACCTTCACGCCTGTTCCTCCGCGCGGGCCGCATCGACCCCAACGAGGGCCGGCTGCGGGAAGTGGTCATCTACGACCTCACCAGTCAAGACCGTCCCCGGATCATCTATGCCGACAGCGGTCGCATGGCTGTGGCCGACAACCAGCAGGACCTTCGGCTGCGCCTCCACAATGGAGAGGTGCACGAGTTCGAGATCGAGGACTCCAGGGCCTTCCGGATCACCGGTTTCGAAATGAACACCGTTCTCATTCGTAACGTATCCAACCAGCTGGAGCGCGGCTCCACCGAAGCCGTGCGGGGTGACCGCGAACTCTCGACCTGCGAGATGGAGAGCATCGTCGACCAGGCACGACGCGACGAGGCTCAGTCCACCCGGGACCGTATGCGGTTCCTGCGAAGCGACTTGCGAGCCCTGCTCGATGTTGCTCCCCCCGCCAGTGCACCAGCCCAGCCGGGGGAGCCAGGACGTTCTCTCTGTGACTTCTGGGAGTCGGCCGTCGCCCTCCTACTCCCCAAGACGGCGGAAGCCCAATCAGGGGCACAGGCCCAGGACACCGTGGGCTTGGCCGCACGGACCAAGTTCAAGGCCGAGATCACCGCCGCCGCAGTGGTGGACACCGTACCATCGAGACAGGTCGATCTGGTGCCCTGGTCGGACATCTCGGCGGCGCGCGACGTCAAGAAGGTGGCCTCACGGCGAGCCGATACCTACCTGGTGGAAATCCACAAGAAACTGGCGCTCAGCGTGGCCTGCCTGACCTTCGTGCTCGTCGGCATTCCCCTGGCGTTGCGTTTCCCTCGTGGCGGCATGGGACTGGTGCTGGGCGGCGGGTTTTCGATCTTCGCCATCTACTACGTGGGCCTCACGGCAGGGGAGAGCCTGGGCGACCTGGGCCGCATGTCGCCGTGGATCCCCATGTGGGCTCCCAACATCATCCTGGCCGTGGCGGGGTTGCTGGGGTTGCTGGTCATTCGTCGGCACGCGGGAGCCGCCAGAGGGGGTGACCTCCTGGATCTCAAGGACAGCCTGCGCTGGATCATCCCGAACCGATGGCTGGGGCCGCGGACGCCATGAAGCTGCTGCGTTCGACCCTGGACCGCTACGTGCTCCGCACCTGGACCAGGATTTTCGTCCTGACGGCCCTGGGCTTCCCGATCATCGCCATCCTGATCGACCTGACGGACAACTTGCGTGGTCTGCTGCATCGGGGTCTCACCTGGGGAGAGATCCTGGTCAGTTACGTCTATGCCATCCCGGAGCATGTCTACCTGGTGATGCCGGCGGCGGTGCTGTTCGCCACGGTCTTCACGGTCGGGGTCATGGGTCGCCACTCCGAGATTACGGCAGCCAAGGCCTCGGGGCTGAGCTTTCGACGCATCGTATTTCCCATCATCGTCGGCGGTGCCGTCTCCGCCGTGCTGGCCGTCGTGGTGGGCGAACTGTCTCCGGGCGCCTCGGCCAGGCAACTGGAGATCCAGTCCGGCGAGGACGAGCCCTACACCAGGTTCCGGTACAACTTCGTCTTCCGCGGCGACGGGGGCTGGGTCTATTCGGTGCGGACCCTGGACCTCGAGAAGCAGCAGTTGCAGCACGCCGTCTTCGAACGCCCCGGCAACACGCTCGACTACCCCGGCCTGGCGGTCACGGCCGATAGCGCCACCTTCGATTCGGTGGCCGGCCACTGGCGACTGTGGCAGGGCGCCAGCCGGACCATCGTCGACCGGGACGTGTTGTCCTCGCTGGAGTTCGAGAGCATGGTCCTGGCGGCGCTGACCCAGCGTCCCGAAGACCTCCTCGTGGCTCCCAAGGAGACCTCGGAAATGCGGTACGCGGAACTGGGGCGCTACATCGACGCGCTGGACCGCTCCGGCAACGACACCAACAAGCTCAAGGTCAAACAGGCGCTCAAGCTGGCGCTACCGGCCGCCTGCCTGCTCATCACACTGTTCGCCGCCCCGCTGGCGGTCACCAGCCCGCGCGCCGGCACGGCCTTCGGGATTGCCGTTTCCCTCGGCACGACGGTCACCTACCTGATGATCATCCAGGTCTCGGAGGCCTTCGGAGCCAGCGGGGCCATCCCTCCGGTGCTGGCCGCCTGGATTCCCAACTTCCTGGTCCTGATCCTGGGCATCGGGCTCATGTGGCGGGTCCGGACCTAGGCCGCACGTTCCCGAGACCTCCTGCCACCGTCCCTGTCGCCCTGCCGGAACGCCAAGCGAGGCCCGGGGACACCGGACCTCGCTCGATGGGTCAGGACGACGCTGGGCGTCGTCGGCGTACCGGTGCCGTCTAGAAGATCCCCGACTGTGAGAAGTCATACCGCAGGGCAATCTGGATCTGCCACGAGTTCCGCGTCTGCCCATTGGTCACGTAGCGGTCCTGCGGCTCGTTGAACGAGAACACCGGCACACCACCCGGTGCGTCGTCGACGCCGATGATGTCCTCGGTGAAGTTGGTGGTGCCACCGACCGTTTTGATCTGACCCCAGTCGCTGTCGATCATGTTGAGCAGGTTGAAGAACCCGATTTCCAGCGACACTTTGTGCTCACCGGCGATGGGGAGCCCTTGCCGAATGTTGGCATCCAGGAAGTGCTGGAACGGATTGCGGCAACTGTTGCGCTGCATGATGGTGCCGCGCTGCCTGTCGAGGCAGTCTTCCCCGGCAATGAAGTTGTCGAAGGCCGCGGCGTCCGCCGGGTTGGTGAACGAAAGGTTCGGGTCGGAGGCACTCCGCGGAATGTAGATGGGGTCGTTCTCGTCCTCGCCATCGGCATTGAGGTCTCCGTCACCATTGGCGCCGGAGCCGGCGATGTAGGTATAGGGTTGGCCCGACTGGCCGATGTAGATCAACGAGATCTGTGTCGGGAAACTCTCCCACGGGAACACATACGTGCCTGCCAGGGTGAACTTGTGCGGCCGATCGAAGTTGGAGATGGTCGCTTCTTCGGTGAACTGGTCGCCGGAGTTGACGCGCCCGAAACGCCAGTTCGACGTGGCCCGGCTGGAGGTGAAGCTCTGGACATCCTTGGCCTGGGACCAGGTATAGGCGCCGGTCAGGTTGAAGCTGCGCCCGAACTGCTTGCGCAGCTGCACCGTGGCATTCACGGAATAGTTCTTGTTGGTGTTCCGCAGCTCGAACACCCCACTCGATTCGGTCCCGTATACGGCATTGTCGAAGTACTGCGGCAGCGCCTCACCATTCGGGTCCAGCGTGCCGTACATGGCCCGGCCGTTCCGGTCGGAGCCGACCACCCCGTCTCCCATCCCATTCGCCGGTAACCCGCCCGCACTCCTGGGCGTGCTCAGGTTGCGGTTGACGATGAAGTAGTCGTTGACGCCCTTGCTGTAGATCCCCTCGAGCGTCAGGATGACGTCCTCGGGCAATCGACGGTCGTACGCCAGGTTGGTGCGGAACACCTGCGGGAACCGAGTATCCCCGGCCACGAGATCGACCTCACCCAGGAAGTTGCCGCCGATCGAGGTCGTCGGCGCTCCGGTGGCATCGACGCAGTTCTTGGTCTGGTTGAACGGATCGGCCTGGAACCCGGGCGCAAACCCGTTGGGGTCGGTCGTGCCGCAATTCAGAATGGCGAAGTTCGTCCCCGAGTTGCTGTAGGCGTTGGACATCCACACGTACGCCGGCGATCCGGTGAAGACCCCGGCACCACCGCGCAGCTGCTGGTTGCCCAGACCGTCGATGTCCCAGTTGAACCCCACCCGCGGGTTGAACAACACCTGCCCGGACGGAACGCTGGGGTTGTTGAAATCCGTGTTGACCTGGGCGGCGTAATCCGGCTGGTCGAAGAACAGCGGAATGTCCGCCCGGAGCCCCATCGTCAGGCTCAGGGTCGGGGTGACACGCCACATGTCCTGCGCGTACAGGCCAACCATGCCGGAACTGAACACGGCCGGGTTGACGTCCCCGCCCGAGGGATTGCCGCTCACGGTATAGTCGCGTGCCGCGAGGCCACCCGTGGAGCTGGAACTGGAGTTCTGGAAGTCGGTGAGGTTGTTCCAGTCCCACACGCCGTAGGACGACTGGGCGAACAGGTTGGTCACCTTGTAGAGCTCGTTCCGGGTCCCGATGGTGATGGTGTGGTCTCCCATGGGAGCGAAACTGTAGTTGTCCGTCAACTCCCAAATGTCCTGATCCAGTCTGTTCCCCTGGGAAAACTGCTCCGAGCCCGAGCGCAGCCGGTACCTGTTGCCCTGGGAGTCGGTGAAGCCGCGAACCCGCACGGCCGGTTGCTCCACGAAGGGGTCCCGCTCGTCCCGAATGCGGTTGTAGCTGAGCCGCAGCTCATTGGATGAGCCCCCGGAGAAATTCTTGAACCACTGGATGGAAGGGTTGTTGGTGCTGTTGGTGAACTGGTAGCCATAGGTACTCAGGTTCCAGCTCGGATCGCTGGTGCTGGTCGATCGGCTGAACACATCGTCGGTCGCGCTGTTGTAGGTGTAGCGGAACACCAACCGGCTGCCGGAGGCCAGCGACCAGTCGACCCGTCCGGTGAGGTTCGTCAATGGGTTGGCGTTGGTGACGATGTTCCCATCGCCGCCCGTCAGTCCGTAGTTCCCCAGAGCGGCGTTGTAGGCGTCGATGTCGGACTGGTTCGGCTGAATGCCCGAGACGGAGGCCGGCGCGCCGATCGTTCAGGAAGAAGTGGGCTTTGTCACGCTTGATGGGTCCGCCCAGGCTGGCGCCGAATTGCCGGCGCTTGAACTCCGTATCGCCGAGGGGGTCGCCCGCGAGATCCTGACTGCGGGTATACCCGAAGGCCGAGGCCCGCCACTCGTTCGTGCCGTTCTTGGTGATGGCGTTGATCAGTGCGCCCGTGAAGTTGCCCATGCGGACATCGTAGGGCGCCAACTCGACCTGGTACTCCTTCACGGCATCGTAGCCGATCGGCTTCCCGTTGGCCTGGCCACCCGAGGTCCCCGTGCGGCCCAGCCCGAAACGGTCGTTGACCGTCGAGCCGTCGATCTGAATGGTGTTGTAGCGGTTGTTCTGACCGACGACGCTGATGCCCAGGCCGTCATC
>JBDHIK010000160.1:0-7231 GCA_039587475.1 Gemmatimonadota bacterium
GAACACCAACTCTCCCGCCTGGGTGGCGGGGGCGTACTTCGAGCGCTCGTAGGACTGTTGGCGGCCCTCGGGGACCAGCACCTGCCAGCCACGGACCACGGTTTCCTCCTGGGCCGCAAGGCTCGTTGCGGCAGCGATACCCATCACGGCTCCGAGACTGGCGACGCGGTACAGCTTGCGCACGGGTCCTCCTTGGTGGGATGTGAGGCTGGACGGTGCACAGTTTGATTGCGGAGGTGACCGTCGGAACGCGGCTTGACGTTCGGGCCGGCGGGGAAGTTTCGCCCCCGGTGGACCGACACACGCGCCCGGGGGCGGTGCTACTCCTGGCCCAGCACGCGGGCCGGATCGACCGCCGTGGCACGCCGGGCCGGGAGGAACGAGGCCAACACGCCCACCAGGGCCAACAGGCTGAACGCCGCCACGAGTGGCGCCGGCGCGATGCCGATCTGGCCGGCTGCCACCGGGCCGAACTCCTCCGGATCATTCATGACGGTGCTGATCCACTGAACCAGCACGATCGACAGCGGCAATCCGGCCAGCAGCCCCAGCAGGGTGAGCCGCAGTCCCCGGCCGGCCATGCGGCTCAGGACCCGGGTCGGCCGGGCGCCGAGCGCCATGCGAATTCCGGTGTCGCGCTGTTCCTGGGTGACGGTGAAGGCCATGACCCCGTAGGTCCCGATGGCCGCCAGCACCAGGGCCAGCAGTCCCACCGCCAGCATCAATTGTGTCACCACGATCGGGCCCGCCAGGATCAGGTCGACGTGCTCCTCCATGGAGAGCACCCGGGCGACCGGTTGGTCGGCATCGACCCGCCACACGGCCTCCTGGAGTGGCCGCGCCACCAGGTGGGGGTCGTTGCCCTCGGCTTTCAGGACCGTCATCACGCGGCGAACCGGTCGCTGATCCAGGGAGAAGTAGATCGAGGCCCTTGGGGGCAGCAGGCCGTCCAGTCGTGCCAGCGCCACGTCGCCGACCACGCCGATGATGGCGTAGCCGACACTGTCGACGACGATGCTCCGGTTGAGCGGATCCTCTCCGTCGAAGAACCGGTCTACCAGACGCTGGCTGACGACGGCGACGGGCGGCGCGCCGTCGCGGTCGCCGCGTTCGAAGCCGCGGCCACGCACCAGGCCAATCGACAGGGCTTCGAAGTACTCCGGACTGGCGCTCACCACGCGTGCGCGCGGCATCTCGTCCGGCGCCGGTGTGGGACGCCCCTCGATGTGGAAGCTCTCGTCGGGCACACCCTGCATTCTGGGGATGACGCTGGCGAGCGCCGCGGTCCGCACGCCGCCCAGCGTGGCCAGTTCGCGGTGCAGGTCACGGGTCACCGTCCGCAACGCGTCCGGGGTCTCGTATCGATAGCTGGGCAGCTGGATCTGTGCGGTCAGCAGGCCCGCGCCGTCAAACCCGGGATTGCGTGACAACCGGGTCGACAACAGATCGGTCATGGAGGCGACTCCGACCAGGATGGCCAGAGCCAGCGCCAGCTCGCCAACCACGAATGCTCCCCGGAGCCGTTTGCGGCGCCGGCTGGCGGTCCCACCTCGGCTGGTGTCGAGCACGTGATGGTCCCGGGTCCTGAGCGCCTGTGCTACGGGGACCAACCCGAAGGCCAGCCCGGACAGGAACGCGATGGCGAGCCCGAACAGGGCGACGGCCCCGTTCCACTCCGGCACCGTGAGAGAGGCCGGTAGTTCGGCCGGCATGGCGGCCCGGAAGAAGGCCACGCCGGGCACGGCGAGCAACAGGCCCAGGGCACCGGCGGCAAGCGCCAACACGGTCGTCTCGGTCAGCAGTTGCCGGACCAGGCGCCAGCGACCGGCGCCGAGCGCCGTGCGAATGGAGATCTCCCGGCGCCGGCCCTCGGTCTTGGCCAGGTAGAGGCTGGCCACGTTCACGCAGGCGACCATCAGCACCAGCAACACCACCCCCAGAAGCATCATCACCAAGGCCCGGTCCGCTGGGCCGGGGAAAAACTGACGCATGGAAAGCAGCCTCACCTCCATGCCCTCGTGGTCGGTGGGGAACTGCTGCCGTAACCGCGCGTGAACCGCCTCGAGGTCGTCACGCGCCTGTGCGATGGTGATGCCGGGCGTCAGGTACGCGGCCATGGTGATGACCCGGTTGTCACGGTCGTCCCGGCGGGTTTCGAAATCATTGGGTCGCCACACGTCGACGTCGCCCCGGATGAAATCGAACGATCGCGGAAGCACGCCGACCACGGTGTGCACCGCCTCGTCGAGTCGGATGTCCGATCCGATGACGTCGGCCGAGCTGCCGAAGCGGTCGCGCCACAGGCTCTCGCCGATCACCGCGACATTCGCGCTGCCCGTCGTGCCGTCGCCCGGAGCGAAGGTCCGTCCCAGCAGCGGGGTCGTCTCGAGAGCGTTGAACAGGTTGGGCGTGACTTCTCCGAGCCACACCATTTCGGGCTGATCGGATCCTGTGATATTGACCGTGGAGAACGACAGGGCCATGACCTGATCGAAGCCGCGCGAGGCTTCGTCCCACGACCAGGCGTTCGCCGTTGGGGTAGGGCACCGAGCGCACCAGCCACGCGTGGTACATGCTGTAGACGGATGTGCTGGCCGCCACGCCGAGCGCCAGGGACACCAGCGCGATGACGGTGACCACCGGCGTCTTGGTCATCATCCGGAGGGCGTACCGGAAGTCCTGCAGGGATGTGTGCCACATGTGTCCGGCTTTCTGCCGCCAGGGCGATGGTGGGTGACTGGCCTGCCGGTGCCGTCGTGCTTCGAGGCGTTCCCGCACGACGATCGTGGCGAGCCCGGTCATTTCCTTGCTCCAGAAGGAAGCGACGTGCAGCGGCCCACCCGGCGACAGCGATCGGCGCTGGTCGGCCACGGTTTGGACCAATGGCCGGCCGAACCGGTGCCAGAACTCATCGGGCAACGACCATCGGGCGATGCGCTGGAACAACCGGGCGCCACGGGGCATCAGCTCTCGTGCTCCGCCAGCAGCCCGTGGTCGGCCACCATCCTGGCCAGGTCGGCGATGCGCCGGCTCTCGCCCTTGACCGCGTCCCGGCCGGCGGGCGTGATGCGGTAGTAGCGGCGCCGCTCATCGTCCTGGTCCGGAGCCGGCCTCTCGGTCGACTCGGTAATCAGACCGTCCCGGAGCATCCGCTTGATGGCTCCGTACAGTGTGGAGGCCGAGAGCGTCAGGCTGCCCGCTGTCCGGTCAGCAACTTCCCGTATGATGGCGTAGCCATGTAAATCATTGTTGCACAAGGATATGAGGATATGGAACACCTGAGGCGAGAGGGGCCCGTCACTACTGAGTGCTTTGGGGGACATCGAGATTCTCGCTTCCTGGAGTTCGCGAACTATATCCTCACGCGATATAACGGGGTAGGAGGGATGAAGGTTTCAAGGTGGGACAGGATGCCGGGAACTCCCTCCTCGAACTGCCTGTTTGCCGGAAGCCCGCCGGCACCGCCATCTTTCTGCCATGAGCGAACGACGATATTCCGAGGAAGAAGCCGAGGCCATCTTCGAGCAGGCGGCCAATGTGCAGCATACCGCCAAACGCCAAGTGGTTCGGTCGGAGGGGATGACCCTGTCTCAGTTGGAGGAAATCGGTCAGGAGGCGGGCATTGCTCCGGAGCTGGTGGCCGATGCGGCCCGCTCGCTGGATGTGGCCGGCCGGACGACCGATCGCCGCTTCCTGGGGTTTCCCATCGGTGTCGGCCGCACGGCCGATCTGGGCCGGCGCCTCAGTGACGAGGAGTGGGAGCGTCTGGTGGTGGATCTGCGCGAGACCTTCGACGCCCGCGGCCGCGTGTCGATCGAGGGTTCCTTCCGGCAGTGGACCAACGGCAACCTGCAGGCCCTGCTGGAGCCGACCGGCGACGGGCACCGGCTGCGGCTCCGCACCATCAACGGAACCTCCCGTTCCTTCATGATCACCGGCCTGGCCCTGTCGGGATTCACGGCCGTCATGATGGCCGGCGCGGCCATCGCCGGCGAGTTGGGTGCGGCCATCAGTTCCACCGGGACCATGTTCATGGTCGGGCTCGGTTTCTTCACCGTCGGCGCCGCCCGGCTGCCCGGATGGGCCCGGGCCCGTGCTCGGCAGATGGAAGCCGTGATCGCCCGGTTGCTGGAACGCAACGACTGACGGCGGCCGGGAAGGCGCCGGGAACCTTCGCCGGCGTTCGGGCCTTCCTCCTGCAACGCTCTCTCGGGATTCCGACATGCTCCACAAGCTGGCGTTTCTCGTCGTCGGTCTGGTGATCGGCGCCGGCGCCATGTGGTTCCTCGACCGGGGACCCGACTATGAGGTGGATCCGGTCGCGGCGCAGCGGGGCGAGGGGTTGTTCACGGTCTGCGCTTCCTGTCACGGCGCCGAGGCCGAAGGCAATCCCGATGTGGGGGCACCGCGCCTGGCCGGGCAGTCACCCGAGTATCTGGCACGGCAACTCAGGAACTTCCGCGCCGGGATCCGTGGCGCCGACTCGCTCGACCTCAACGGCCAGGTGATGGGTCCCATGGCCCAGCAACTGCCCGACGACCAGGCGGTCCTGGACGTCGCGGCCTACATCGCCACGCTGGACTGAGGCCTGGGCGGGCTATCGCGCCGCGAACCTCGGCTGCTCGACATTCTCGATGTAGGCGGCAAGGGCAGCGAGCTCCTTGGAATCCCACGGCAGCGGCTGGCCCTTCATCGGGACGAGCATACAGAACTGCGTCATCTGTTCCGCATCGATCGATTCCAGATCCGACATGCTCTTTGCCATGGCCACCCGGTGCGGGTAGGGCTCCTTGAACGAGTCCTTGAACTGCGCGCCATTGACGTGGCAGCTGGCACAGGAAATCCCGGCGGTCCCCAGCGAGTTATCGTTCCAGAGTGTCTCCCCGGTGGCGATCAGGTCGGCTCGGTCCCCGGTGAAGGCCGGGACGCCGTCGGGACGCTGCACCAGGGTGGGGTCGACGCTGCCGCAACCCACCAACGCCAGAGCCAGGGCCAGGGCCGCACCGGAATAGATGGAGTGCCTCATGTCTTCCTCGAGATTGGGGTGGTTGGGTCCATAACCCGCGGTGCCGGTCCCGGGTTCCCGTCCGAGCCTCCGGCCCGGAGGTTGGATCGGGGACGAGGGTCGCCTGCAACCTTCCGACCGTGAGCCCCGTACTAGCTATGTGTCACATAGTATGGGTCACATAGACGCTTGATGGGGGAGGCCATGCGGATCGACCGGGAACTCATGCGGGGGGCCGGACCGGTGGCGGTGTTGGGCCTGCTGGCTCGACGGCCGATGTACGGGTACGAGCTGGTCGAGGCCCTGAGCCGGGTCGAAGGGGGCGTGCTGGACATGGGCCAGTCGACACTCTATCCCATGCTCTACAACCTCGAGTCCAAGTCTCTGGTGTCCACGTCCTGGCAGACCGCCGAGTCGGGGCGGCGCCGCAAGTACTACCGCATCACGCCCAAGGGGCGCCGGCGCCTGGTCGCGGCGCAACGGCAGTGGCGCGATCTCCTGGGCGCCATGACGGACCTGGGCCTTCTGGGTGAGGGCAGCTGAGATGGCCGGCTGCAGCGTCCCGGAACTCCTCGCTCGGTCCGAGCTCCCCGAGGAGATCATTGCGGCGATCCGGTCGCTCCTCCGCCAGTCGAACCTGTCCAGCGCGCGCGCCGTCGACGTGTGTCATGAACTGATCCACCACTTCGAGGACGGACTGGCGCGGGGCCGGCGCCCCGAGGAACTCCTGACCCAGTTCGGTGATCCGGTCCGAACAGGCGCCTTGATTGGCCGGTGGGGCACGAGACGAAGCCCGCTCCATCCCGACCGCTCGCGCGGCCGGGTGGTCGACCTGGTGGCCGGCATCGCGGGCGACCTCAGGGTGGCGCTGCGCGGCTTGCGACGGCGCCCGGCCTTCGCCGCGTTCGCCCTGTCCATTCTTGCATTGGGCGTCGGGGCCACCGGGGCCATCTTTTCCGTGGTCCACGGCGTCCTGCTCGAGCCGCTTCCCTATCCCCGGTCCGATCGCCTGGTCAACGTCTGGCAGACCAACCCCGAGTGGCGTGACTCCCCGGTGCCGTTCCTCCGCGTCATGGCCAACCGGTTCCCGGCTTCGTGGCCCATCCTGCAGACGTGGGACAGCACGCTGACGACCCTGTCGGCGGTGGGCGGATACAGCGAGGACGAGAAGATCCTGGCGGGCGACGCCGGGACCGAGCGACTCGAGGTCCACCGCGTCACCGCCGGGGTGTTCGAGGCGCTGGGCGTCCCGGCGGCTCGCGGGCGGTTCCTCACGCGGGCCGATGACGTAGCCGGCGGGCCGCCGGTGGCGGTGCTGAGCGACGGTCTGTGGCGCCGGCAATTTGGAGCCCGGCCTGACCTCGTGGGTCGGACCATCACGCTGGACGGGGCGCCGGTCACGGTGATCGGGATCATGCCCCCGGGTTTCACCTTTCCCGAGCACTACGGTGCGTTGTGGCTCCCGTTCTCCGATGCCGACCGGCGCATGGGACCGGGCTCGCAATTCATGAATGCCGTCGGCCGCCTGGCCGATGGGGCGGACCTCACCAGCGTCCAGGCCGAACTCGAGGTCATTGCGGCGGCCCAGGCGGCAGAACTCGACTCGGAATACGGCGCCCGGGTGGCGTCGCGGATGGACGAAGTGGTGGGGTCGGTACGACCGGCCATCATCCTCCTGTCGCTGACCGTGGTGGTGGTGCTGCTGATCGCCTGCGTCAACCTGGCCAACCTCCTCCTCATCCGTGGGTCCGAACGCCGGGGCGAGTTCGCCGTCCGGGGCGCGCTGGGCGCCAACATCGCCGCGCTGCGGCGCCAGGTGGTGGTCGAGGGTGCGCTGCTCGGCCTTCTGGGCGGAATGGGAGGCGTGGTCCTGGCGGCGCTGGTCATCGATCCCCTGCGGCAATGGATGCCGGCGTCGGTGCCGCGAACGGGCAACATCGGGTTGAGCTGGCCCGTGCTGGCGGCGTCGATGGCGGCCGGGGTGGTGACGGCGCTCGTGGCCAGTCTGGCGCCGACGCTGCGTCTGGCCGGCCGCGACCTGATGAGTTGGATGCGCGAAGGCGCCCGGGGAAGCGCCGGGCGCGAACGGCACCGCTTGCGGGCAGCCTTCGTGGTCGTACAGGTGGCGGCCGCGTTCGTGCTCGTGGCCGGGGCCGGCGTGCTGGGCCGGAGTTTCGCGTCCCTGGTTTCCATCGACCCGGGATTCCCGACGGACCGGCTGTTGGT